>CAJKEF010000196.1 GCA_905198825.1 uncultured Collinsella sp.
CCCCTCACGCGGCGGGCAACCGTCGTTGGGCTTATCACTGACACGAATAAACCGCTTGTATATCGTCTGCCGGCTTGGCACGGTACAATACTTGCAGCTTTAATTCATGAATTAGTGGAGTTATTGATGGCAGAATCTCGTGCGGAGCGTAAGGCTCGTCGTGCCTTAATCGAGGCGGCTGAGGGGTCGGAGGATAGAACATCTTCTAAGAAATCCAAGTCGTCTCTGAATGCGAAGGGTAAGTCGGCTAAGGGCAAGGCTGAGGCCAAGCGTCCCAGCTCTCGTCGGAGCGAGGATAAGGCATCTCAGGCTCGCTCCAAGCGCCCGTATAAGAATCCGGTTCCGTCTGCGCGCAAGGCCGTTGATCCCAAGTCTCCTTGTTCCATCATGAAAGCTTGCGGTGGGTGCACGGCGCTCAATCGTCCTTATAAGAAGCAGCTCGCCGCCAAGCAGGCTGCTATGGAGGAGCTTTTTGCTTCGCTTTGCGAGCGTGAGGGCATTGCTGTCGATCCCATTCGTGGTATGGGTGTCACCTTGGGCGATCCGGGCAAGTATCCTGCGCCGCGTGGTTTTCGTCATAAGGCTGCCACCCCCTTTGCTCCCGGCAAGGAGGGCACTGTCCGATGCGGCTTTTTTGAGCGCGGCACGCACAAGATCGTCGCCGTACCCGAATGCCCCGTCGAGGCACCGGGCGCCCGTCAGATTCTCAACGGCATCGCACGCGAAGCTGAGCGGCTGCATATTCCCGCCTTTAATGAGGACAAGCATCTTGGTTTGCTTCGCTATGCCGTCGTCCGCTGCGGTTGGCGTACCGACCAGGTCATGGTCACGCTCGTGACCGCTCAGCGCGACTTGCCGCATGCGCAGGAGTTCTTTGAGGCTGTCGCCGCACTCAATCCGCACATCGTCACCGTCGCCCAAAACATCAACGGACGTCCCGGCAACGCCATCCTCGGCGAGGAAACCCGCATTGTATATGGCGCCGAGTGCATGCGCGACCAGCTGCTCGGCTGCGAGTTCGATATCTCCCCCACCGCGTTCTACCAGACCAACCCGCAGCAGACCGAGCTGCTCTATCAGCTCGCGATTGACGGCATGGACCTGCAGCAGGGCGACGTACTCATGGATGCCTATTGCGGTAGCGGAACTATCGGCCTGTGCGCAGCTAAAGATGCCCAGAACAAGGGTATCGGCATTATGCTGCTCGGCGTGGAGCGCAACCCGGCGGGCGTTGCCGACGCACGCCGCAATGCCGAGCTCAACGGCCTCACCCGCAGCGCTTGGTTTATGGCCGACGATGCCACCGACTACATCCTAGATGCCGCCGATAACAACGAGCGGGTCGATGTCCTTTCCATCGACCCGCCGCGCGCCGGCTCCACGCCCGAGTTCCTCGAAGCTGCCTGCGCACTTAAGCCGCGCCGCATCACCTATATCAGCTGCAACCCCGTGACCCAAGAGCGCGACCTGCACCAGCTCCTCGACGGAGGCTATCGCCTGCTCAAGATCACGCCCGTCGACATGTTCCCTCACACCGACCACACCGAAACCGTAGCGGTCCTCGAACGCCGCTAACCAACCTCAGTAGATTTTTGGGACAAGAAAGGGGGCGACCCGCCTGGGCCGCCCCCTTCGCTTGGTTTATAAACTCCGCTACATCCCATTGCGCAGATCGCACACGCCGGCTGCCGCCATCTCGCGCAGCAGCGTCTCGCGGTCGCGCGTCACGATCAAATCCAGCGGGAAGTGAATCTCGTCGAGCATCTTGCGCGCGTGATCGAGCTTGCCAATGGCCATGCCAATGTGCGCATCGGTCGAAACGCCAATGCCCACGCCCAGCTCGGCGCAGCGCTCGGCGATCTTGCGGCATACGACCCAATGCTCAGTGTCGATACCGTGTTCAAGACTATGGTTGTTGATCTCGATAATCTTGTGCTTGGCCTTAGCTGCCAACAGCACCTCGTCGATATCGAACGGCACGCCCGAACGCCCCGTGTGACCCAGCATGAACACCTTGGGGTGCTCCAGGGCATTGATATACATCTCGGTCGTCTGGGCCAGCGTCGCGCCCTCAGCAATCTGCGGATTATGCACGCTTGCAACCAAATAATCCAAATTACGCGTAACCAAATCGAACAGTGAATGCTGACGGCTGTACGAATCGCCGGCGATATCGAGCGTGACAGGAGTGTCCTCGCCAAACAGGCTTCCGTCCAGCGAAACGATATCGGCCTCGGCACCACGCAGCACCAGCACGCCGCTCCAAATGCGCGGCCAGATATCCTGGTTGATAAAGAATTGGTAACTGCGCAGGTCATTGGGGCAAGCCGTAACCATAGAGCTCAGATGGTCGGCAGATCCGAGCACCTGCAGGCCACGCTCTGCCGCCCAGTACACATTCTCCTCAATGGTCGAATATGCATGCGCAGAGAACATCGTATGGGTATGAATGTCACAAGAAAGCAGGTAGGGCATCAGGTCTCCTTATCTGGCACGGCCGTCGCTTATATTCATTGTACGCATAGCCTTCGATAGTCGTAAAACCACTCCATCCCAAAGACACAACGTCCATGACAACGGGGTCCGGCTTAACACCAAACCCCGTTTCACGTAAAACATTGTAGGCAGAGCGCTTTACTTTTAACGATACTCGTCCGCCAACTGTTTCCAAGCGGGTAGCGAATTGACAATCGTTTCGTAACTCACGCAATAGCCCAGGCGGAACCAACCCGGCATACCAAAGCTGTCCGAGGGAACCGCAAGCAACTCATACTTCTTTGCGCGCTCGCAAAACGCATTCGCATCGGGCTCGAGTGCCTTCACCCACAGGTAGAAAGCACCGTCCGGCTCAACATAGGTATAGCCGTAGTCCGTCAAAGCATCGGTGAGCGCCGTGCGGTTGCGGGCATAGGCCCCGACATCACTCGGCTCATCGATGCAATCGATAATTACGCGCTGAAAGAGCGCCGGCGCGCACACGAAGCCCAGCGTACGGGCGGCACCGGCAACGGCGGGCATTAGACGACCTGCCTGAGGATTCGTATTGGGAACCAAGATCCATCCCAAGCGCTCGCCCGGCAGCGAAAGCGACTTAGAATACGAGTAGCACACCACGGTGTTCTCGTAGATCGAGGGCACCCAAGGCACCTCGGCACCGTACACGATTTCGCGGTACGGCTCATCCGAGATGAGCATAATCGGATTCTCGGGATCGCGCTGAGCGTTGGCCTCGCGCAGAACGTTGGCCAGTCGCGTCAGCGTGTCGCATGTATATACGGCACCGGTCGGATTGTTGGGAGAGTCGATGATGACGGCCGCCGTCTTATCGCTGATCGCCTTGAGCACGTTGTCCACGCTCAGCTGGAACGTATCTTCATCGGCGAGCGCCTCAACACACGTACAGCCGGCCTTCTCAATCCAAACGCGATACTCCGGAAAGTACGGGGCGATAACAATAACCTCGTCGCCCGGGTTCGTAACGGCGTTGAGCGTGCAGGTGAGCGAAGCCGCGGCACCCACCGTCATAAAGACGTCTTTGCCCTCATAGCTCGTGCCAAAGCGGCGGTTGAGCGATTCGGCCACAGCGGCAC
>CAJKEF010000197.1 GCA_905198825.1 uncultured Collinsella sp.
TCCGTCAATCGCGGCGTTGATGGCGTCGTTGGCGGCCTTCAGCGCTTCTTTGGAATCGCTCATGCCGCTCTTGGCATGCTCCATCAACTGCTTGGTCGACTCATCGACCGTACCCGTCTGCTGGAGCATACCGCTCGCCGACGTCAACGAATCGGACGTAGAGCTCAAAATGCCCGCCAGCGACGAAGCATTAGCCTGAACGTCTTGCAGGTCCCCAATCGAATCGCCGAGCGTCGAGGACAGGTTGGCGATAAAGTTGCTGACCTGGTCGGTGCTCATGTAATCGAGCAGGCTGGACACCGTCTTAAGACCGATGCTCGTAATGGTCTCGGTAAAAGATTCGTTAACCTGGTTCTGAACGGCGCTCGAACCCTTCTCGGTCACGATCTGCGCGATGGCGTTGGCCTTCTGATTCTCGTAAAACTCGATATCGGCATGCTTAACGTCGGTCGAAAAGAGCGTCATCATATCGGCACTAAACGTCTTAGGGATAACGACAGCCGCATAGTATGCGCCCGATTTGACGCCCTCGATGGCCTTTTCTCGATCGTTGAGCACAACCCAGTCGAAGTTCTCGTTGCCGCGCAGGGTGGCGGTCACGTTTTCGCCCACGTTGACCTCGACGGGGATCAGATCGCTCTCGTAACCCTCATCGGTGTTGACCACGGCGATCTTAAGATTGCCGGTGTTGCCGTACGGATCCCAGCTGCCGGCGATGTTAAACCACGCGTACAGGCACGGTACGATAATGAGGCCCATCACGACAACCAAGCCGATTACGGAGCGAGACACGTTTTGGACATCGCGCTTAAACAGATGCAGGATGTTCTTCATTTATGCCTCACCTCCTTTGGAGTGCTTGCCGAGCGGGGCGTTCTTTTCATTCATCACAAACGTGTCATCCCCGTTCTCGGGCACATGGACCGCATCGCGATGACCACATTGGCTGACAGTCTGAGTCTTGGGTTCAGACCCACGCTCGCTGGCGTTGAGGCCAAACATGTGGCGGGCGGCAGGAATGGCGGCCGTGTGCTCGCGCATCTCGCGGCGCAGGTCCTCATCCGAAAGCGCCGAGATGCGCATCTGGGTGTTGAGGCTCGAGCGGATGTACTCGATATTGATAAGCCAGCCGCAGATGGCAATAACCGAGATGATCCAAATGACAAGCAGGATGATCTTGCCGTTATTGTCGATATCGAGAACCGTCGACAGGACAAAGAGCAGGACCTGAACGCCCACCACGGCGGCAAAACCGCCCTTGATGTAGTACGGGTAGCGATGTTCAAAGGCGACCGCATGATCGAGCAGTTCGCGACGGTACGAATCGGAATCGAGCATGACACGCATGGCCGTGCGCAGCGAGTAGCGCTGGCGCGGCAGGTCGTTGGACTCGCAAATCATCATACCGGTCGTGGAAAGCTGTTTATCAAAGAGCAGGTTAAGGTTGAGCAGCAGCGGACGCAGTTGCAGGCCGATAAAGAGCGCCACGATCAAGAACACGCCCAGAATGCACAGGTTAAACAGGTAGTTGAACGAATACATGCCGCCGACCGTCTCGCGCAGCAGATTGATGCCGTAGGTAAAGGGCAGCAGCGGGTGCAGCCACTGGAAGAAGCCGGGCATCATCTCGATGGGGTACATGCCCGACGAACCCGGGATCTGCACGATGACGAGAATGACGCCGATTGCCTTGCCGATATGCTTAAACGTGGTGGACAGCGCATAGATGATATTGACGTAGGTGAACGAAATGGCGATGCCGCCCAGCACGAACAGCAGCGGGCTGACGCACTGCACGCCAATCACCAGATCGCCTACCGTAACGATGATGGCCTGCAACGCGCCCAGGATCACCAGTAGCAACCAGCGGCCAAAGTAACCCTGACGCGCGGTAAAGCTGCCGATGCCTTCTCGGTCGACCTCGAGCTTGTAGATGGCGATAAGCACGTAGCCGCCCACCCAAAGCGCCAGGTTGGTGTAGAAGGGAGCGATGCCCGAGCCAAAGCTCTTGACCGGATAGATCGACTTGGACGTCAGCTCGACCGGAGAGGCCATGAAATCTGCCACGTCATTGACATCGACGCCCATAAGGTCGGCGAGCTCGCCCATAGACTCAGAGGTCTGCAGCGCCGCGATGTCATTGGCTGCGGTCGCAAGCTTGTCCTGGACCTTGGCAAGCGAGGAATCGGTCTGGGACAGCGTGGTCTTGGCCTGGCCGAGCGTAGCGTTAAGCTGCGAAAGCGTACCGCGCGCACTTGCAATAGTAGGCGTGAGGCCAGACACGATTCCCGTCAGATCACCCGAGACGGCGGCAAATGAATCAAGCGCGCTCAAGGCCTTCGGCAGCGCGTTTTGACCCAGGTCCGTCTGGGCCTGGCCAAGGTTGGTCGCACCGGTCTGGATTGCGTTATTGATAGCGTCGCTGGCGCCCGAGACAGCCGCGGCGTCATTCGCCATGGCGCTCGACTGCGCAGACAGACCGTCCTTGATGCTCTGAAGCTTTTCATTCTGCTCGCGGAGCAAATCGATGGTCGATACAATGCGCGCGTCAATTTCCTTGGAACCTGTCGACGTGTCATTAACGAGAATTTCCAAGTGCCCGATAACGGCCTTATTGTGGTCGATCGTCGCTTGGAGAGACTCGAGCGAGTTGTCGATACGGGTGGTCGTAGATGTGACCGTGCCCGTCAGCTTGCCGATGGCAGCGTTCGCGGAGGCCGACGTCTTGGTGAGCGCAAGGCTGCCTTCCGAGAGCGCCTTGGAGAGCGAGGCGATAGAGTTGCCCGCCGTGGTGCGAGCTTCACCCAGCAGGTCGTTGCCCTGAGAGATCGCTTGCGTCAGTGACGGCGCCTGACCCTGCATGCCGGCAAGTGCCGCATCAGCCGAGGCGATAGCGCCACTCGTCTTATCGATGGCGGCATTCATGTCGCCAATCGAATCGCGCACCTCGCCCAAGGTATCGGATGCCTCGGAGACAGAACTTGCCAACGAATCCCGAGTCTGGGTTGCCTTGTCCTTTAAATCGACTCCGGCATCCTTGGCAATGCTGGCAACGGTCTCGCCCACCGTGGAGACAAATTCCGAGTTGATCTGCTCCTCGATGGTGCTTGCGCCGGTGTCGGTAACCTTGGGCGCAATAGCGCTCTTCTTCTCATTGACGTAGTACGTAAGCTTGGGCTGATGGTAGTTGCCGTCGAGCATCGAGACCAGGTTATCCGAGAAGTTCTTAGGGATTACGATGGCCGCATAGTACTCACCGCTCTCGACGCCCTCCTTGGCGTCGGCCGCCGAATCGACGAAGGTCCAGCCCAGCTGATCGTTCTCCTTGAGCTGATCGACGACCTGGTCGCCCGCGTTGAGCTCGCCCACCAAGTCGTTTTGGGTTCCCTGGTCGTTGTTGGCGATAGCAATCTTGATGCCCTGGGTGTTTCCATACGGATCCCAGTTTGCCACGATGTTGTACCAGGCATACAGCGAGGGGATAACGCACACGCCCAAAGTAACCACCAAGGCAACGGGGTTCACAAGCAGTCGCTTGATGTCGCGCTTAAAGATCGCAAAGGAGACCTTTGCGTTGGATAGTTTG
>CAJKEF010000198.1 GCA_905198825.1 uncultured Collinsella sp.
TGACGATGCTGCCCAAGGGCGGGCGCTCCACGCTCTACATCCGCGACGACGACTATCGCCTGAGCTTTTTGCAGGGCAACTTCGTCACGCTGACCAACCTCACCGACGAGGACGTGCAAAACGTCATCGACCGCAATATGAGCCCCATGAATGTGTCGGTCCACGCCGTGAGCCCCGATGTCCGCCGCCGGATGATGGGCCGCAACGCCCAGCGCGGCATGGACGTGCTCGAGACCATCATGGCCGCCGGCATCGAGATTCACGCGCAGATCGTGTTGTGCCCCGACATGAACGACGGCGAGGAACTGCTGAAGACTCTGCGCTTTTGCGAGGAGCACGAACAGATCACGAGCCTGGGCATTGTGCCACTGGGCTTTACCAAGCATCAGAACCGTTTTAGCTGGTCCTACAGCGACAAGCCCGAGCTGGCGCGCGAGACCATCGCCATGATCCGGCCCTTCCAGGACCGTGCCTTCGAGCGCTTTGGCCGCCATACCTTCCAGATGAGCGACGAGTTCTATCTGGACGCCGGCATCGATCCTCCCGAGGCAGACTTTTACGACGGCTACCCGCAGTACTACGACGGCATCGGCATGATCCGCTCCTATCTGGACGAGACCGACGATGTCCTTGCCGCCGACGCCGAGCGCCTTGCCAACGTTCGCGCTGGCATCGCCGAGCGCAACCAGCGCCTGCTGTGCCTCTCGGGTGCCATCGCGCGCAACACCGTGGCGCGCTTTGTGGAGTCGCCGCACGGCCTAGCCGGCTCCGTTACGGCCATCAAAAACCGTTACTTTGGTGGCAACGTGGACGTGACCGGCCTCATCGTCGCCTGCGACATCTTGGAGCAGCTGCCGCAGGACCTGTCGGGGGTTATGCTCTTTGTGCCTAAGCTCATGTTCAACGCCGACGGTATGACCCTTGACGAGTATCATCGTGACGAATTACTCGCAAGCCTTACCAGTCGCGGCGCCGAGGTTCATGTGGTATCGACCATGCCGCATGAGCTGCTCGATACCCTGGAGCACATCCTTGGCATAACGCCCGCCAATTCAACTATTCCCGCTGACCCTACCCATTAAAGGAGAGCAGATGAAACCTATCGTCGCCGTCGTCGGACGCCCCAACGTGGGCAAGTCCACGCTCGTTAACCGCCTGGCCCAGACCTCGGACGCCATCGTCCATGAGTCCCGCGGCGTCACGCGCGACCGCTCATACCACACGGCCGATTGGAACGGCCGCGAGTTCACTATCGTCGACACGGGTGGTATCGAGCCGCTTAAGAGCGACGACGTCTTTGCCACGTCCATCCGCGACCAGGCCCTTGCTGCCGCCGAGGAAGCAGCCGTCATTCTGTTTGTGGTCGACGGTCGCACCGGCGTTACCGAGGAGGACGAGTCGGTCGCCCGCATGCTCAAGCGCTGCGACAAGCCGGTCTTTCTGCTGGTGAACAAGCTCGACAACCCCGATCGCGAGAATGACAACATCTGGGAGTTCTATTCGCTCGGCATCGGTGAGCCCACGCCGCTGTCGGCCCTTCACGGCCACGGCACGGGCGACCTGCTCGACGACATCGTGGCCCTGTTGCCCGAGGAGGAGGACGAGATCGCCGACGAGTTCCCCGATGCGCTGAACGTGGCCATTATCGGCCGCCCCAACGCCGGTAAGTCCTCGCTGTTCAACCGCATCCTGGGCGCCGACCGGTCCATCGTTTCCAACATCGCCGGCACCACGCGCGATGCCATCGACACCGTCGTCGAGCGCGACGGCAAGCACTACCGCATGGTCGACACCGCGGGCATTCGCAAGAAGAGCACCGTGTACGAGAACATCGAGTACTACTCCATGGTCCGCGGCCTGCGCGCCATCGACCGCGCCGACGTGGCGCTGCTCGTCGTCGATGCCTCCGTGGGCGTCACCGAGCAGGACCAGAAGGTCATGGGCTTGGCCATCGAGCGTGGCTGCGCCATCGTGGTGCTGCTCAACAAGTGGGACCTGCTCGACGACGACCGCAAGCGTGAGGCCTGCATGGAGACCGTCGACCGCCGTCTGGGCGTTATGGCTCCCTGGGCTCAGTACCTGCGCATCTCGGCCCTGACCGGCCGCAGCGTCGAGAAGATCTGGGCGATGGTCGATGCTGCCGAAAAGACGCGCTCGCAAAAGATCAGCACCTCGCGCCTCAACACGTTCCTCACCGACCTGCGCGAGTTCGGTCATACCGTGGTGGACGGCAAGCGCCGCCTGCGCATGCACTACGTGACCCAGACGGGCGTCAACCCGCCGACGTTTACGTTCTTCGTCAACCACAGCGACCTGGTCAACGAAACCTACCAGCGCTACGTGGAGAACCGTATGCGCTCGACCTTCGATTTTTCCGGCACGCCCATTCGACTCTTCTTTAGGAAGAAGGAGCAAAAGGATGCATAATCCGATTCTGCTGACCGCCATCTGCGCCGTGGTCTCGTTCTTTATCGGAGCGATTCCGTTTGGCCTGATCCTGGGCCGCGTGTTCAACCACACCGACATTCGCAAGGCGGGTTCCGGCAACATCGGCACCACCAACGCCCTGCGCGTGGCCGGCCCCAAGGTGGCCGCGCTCACGCTGCTGCTCGACTGCCTTAAGGGCGCTATCTGCGTCCTTATCGCCCGTCCGCTCATCGCGAGCGTGGGCTATGGCTTCCCCGTGAGCATCATGGCGCCCGGAGCCCCCGGCGATTGGATGCTCGGCGTCATTTGCCTGGCAGCCGTGTGGGGCCACATCTTCTCGCCCTACCTCAATTTCCATGGCGGCAAGGGTATCGCCGTGGGCTTGGGCGTCATCCTCGCCTGGTACTGGCCCATTGGGCTTTCGCTGCTGGGCATGTTTATCGTGGCCGTCGCCATCACCAAGTTTGTATCGGTGGGCTCGCTTGCCGCGGCCATCGGCCTTCCCATCGCCGCCTGCGCGGTCTTTCCGTACAGCAGCCTGGGACTTAAGTTTTGCATGGCGCTGATCGGCATTACCGTGGTGTGGGCCCATCGTGCGAACATCAAAAAGCTCATGACGGGCAAGGAGTCCAAGCTCTCGTTTACCAAGCGCGTCACCGAGCCCGACGATAAGTAGGAGAGAGTCATGAATGTTGCGCTGATTGGCTCCGGCTCCTGGGGAACCGCCGTCGCCGGCCTTGCCGCCGCTCGAGCCGAGCGCGTGACCATGTGGGCCCATAGCGAGCAGACGGCCGCCGGCATCAATGACGAGCACCGCAACCCGCGCTATCTGGTGGACTATGAGCTGCCGGATAACGTGATGGCAACGACCGAGCTCGCCCAGGCGCTCAACGGTGCCGATGCGATCATCTTTGCCGTGCCCTCCACGCACTTGCGCGACGTGTGCCATCGAGCAGCGCCGTTTATCGATACCGATATTCCGGTCCTGTGCCTCACCAAGGGCATCGAGCCCGAGACCGGCCTGCTCATGAGCGAGGTCATTGCCAGCGAGATCGGCAACGGGGCACGCGTGGCCGCGCTCTCGGGCCCCAACCATGCCGAGGAGATCTGCCGCGGCGGACTTTCTGCTGCCGTCATTGCCAGTAAAGACCCGC
>CAJKEF010000199.1 GCA_905198825.1 uncultured Collinsella sp.
CTTCAGGCCCACGCTTGCCAGCGCGGCCTCGGCCTGGTCCTTGGTTAGGCCGACGAGCTGCGGAACCTCAACTTTCTCGGAGGGCTTGGGGCCCTTGGAGATCACCAGGTTAACCTTGGAGCCCTTGGGCTTCTTAGTGTTGCCGTTGGGGGTCTGCTCGGCAACCTTGCCCTCGTCGACATCGTCGTTATAGCTCTGGTCGACAGTTCCGACCTCAAGGCCGGCCTCCTTGATCAGCTCGATAGCGGTCTGCTGGTCCTTGTTAAGCACATCGGGCACCGTAACCTGCTCGCCCCCAAAGAGCCCGGTGGCGAAGGCCACCACAACGCCAACCACGGCGATTGCGGCGACTACGGCGGCGATAATCTTGTTCTTGTTGGACTTGGGCTGATCGACCTCGTAGGAACCGGTGGAACCCGAGACGGCGCTGCGGGGGTTGGTCTGTCCGCTTACGCCCGATACGGGGCGAACCATAGCGCGCGTGGAGTCAGACAGCTCACGGGTCTTGGTGGCGCCCAGGTCGCCCGCGGCACCGATGATGCGCGTGGGCTCGGAGACGTTGACGGCGCGACCGGACAGGTAGTTGTTGAGCACCTGGCGCAGCTCGTCTGCCGTCTGGAAGCGGTTCGCCGGGTCCTTCTCCATGCACTTGAGGATAATGCGCTCCAGATCGGCATCGACGCCGGAGTTGATCTGGCTCGGCGGAATAGGCAGCTCGTTGACCTGTTTGAGTGCGACCGAGATGGCGTCGTCACCGTCAAAGGGAACGCGGCCGGTGGCGCACTCATACATCACGACGCCCAGCGAGTAGATATCCGAGGTGGGGCCGAGGTCCTGACCGCGGGTCTGCTCGGGGCTGACGTAGTGGGCGGTTCCCAGCACGTTGTTGTCTTGCGTGAGGTGGCTGTTCTTGGCGCGCGCGATGCCAAAGTCCATCACCTTGATGTTGCCGTCGGGCAGCACCATGATGTTCTGCGGCTTAATGTCGCGGTGGATGATTTCGTGCTTGTGGGCGACCGAAAGCGCGGAGCTGATCTGCGAGCCGATCTGGGCGACCTTCTTGGGGTCGAGGGCGCCGTGGCTCTTGATGCCGCTCTTAAGGTCGGTGCCGCGCAGGTACTCCATGACGATGTAATAGGTGTCGCCGTCCTTGCCCCAATCGTAGACGCCCACGATATAGGGGGAGGAGAGACCGGCTGCTGCCTGGGCCTCCTGCTTAAAGCGTGCGGCGAAGGTTGCGTCGCCAGCATACTGCGGCAGCATGATCTTGACGGCAACCGTGCGGTCGAGGACCTGGTCCTGTGCACGGTAGACGGTCGCCATGCCGCCTGTTCCCACCTTATCCTTGAGGAGGTATCTTCCCCCGAGGACCCTCTGTTCCATTCCTGCTCCTAACTAACTTATTCGCTCAACGATGTGTGTAGTACCAAATCTATGGCCGCTGGGACCGCGTGGCGCCTTGCCGCTAGCTCATCGGCCGCGGCGCGCCCCAAGTATCCGCTTCGATCATAGGCATCACGCTCCTTGGGCGGCAAGTGCCGCGGTCAGGACGATGCCGGCGATCTTGGCTGCCTTGACGTCGTGTTTGTCGTAATCCTCCAAGGCCACCGAGATGGCGACCGTGGGTGAATCGTAAGGTGCGAAGCCGACGAACATCGAGTTGACGTTGGTGCCGCCGGTCTCGGCCGAGCCGGTCTTGCCGGCGACCTTGACGCCGGGGATCTGGGCATCGGTGCCGGTGCCGGATTGGACGACGGCAAGCATGGCCTGCTTGACCTGGTCGGCCGTGGCGGAGCTGACGGCCTGACCCAGCGAGCGGGACTGCGTGGTCTTGACCACGGTTCCGTCCGGGGCGAGTACCTGGGCTACAAAGTACGGGTCCATGACCACACCACTGTTAGCGATGGCAGCGGCAATCACGGCGTTTTGCATGACGGTGGTCTGCGGGCCGGGCGTGTGGTCCATGCCGACAGGCTGGCCGGCACCGGCCCAGGCGGTCTCCCACTCGGTCATGAGCGACGGGTCGGCCATGATGGAGGCCGCGGTGGTCAGGTCCTGACCGAGCTTTTGGCCGTAACCAAAGGCGTTGGCAAACTGGACGAGCGAGCTGGCGCCGATCTCGTTGGCCACCTGGCCAAAGACGACGTTGGAGGACACGGCAAAGGCCTGCTGCAGGCTGATGGTGCCGTAGCTCTCGTTGGCATAGTTGGTGACCGGTGCGTTGCCGATGTCCATGGAGCCGGGCGCCTGGTAGGTGCTGGTCAGGCTGGCGGTGCCGGTCTCGAGTGCCGCGGAAAGCGTAACGACCTTAAACGTGGAGCCCGGCGTGTACAGCGCGTCCATGGCGCGGTCGTACATGGAGCCGTCCTCGCCACCGCCCGACTGCATCAGGGCATCGATGTTGGTGTTGTCATAGGTGGGCGAGCTTGCGCATGCGAGGACCGCGCCGGTGCGCGGATCCATAACCACCACGGCGCCCTTAAAGCCCTTGAGCGCCTGCTCGGCCGCCGTCTGGATGCGCGAGTCGATGGTGAGCTTGGCGGTGTTGCCCGGCTGGGTCTGGCCCGCGAGCGACGCGATGGCGTTGTTCCAGCTGGAGTAGTCCTTAGAACCGGTGAGTGTGTCGTTCATGACGCTCTCGATGGCGGTGGTGCCATACTGCTGGCTCACGTAGCCAACCACGTGCGCTGCCAGGTTACCGTTGGGGTAGGAGCGTACGTAGGTGCCGTCCTCCTGCTGCAGCGACTCGGCCAGCGTCACGCCGTCGGACGTGATGATGGAGCCGCGCTGGATGTACTTGGAGCGGGCGATGGTGTGGTTGTTGGTCGGCATGTCCTGATAGTCCTTGGCCTTGATGACCTGGACATAGGTGAGGTTGCCGATAAGGATGGCGAACAGCGCCGTAAAGGCGAGCACCGCACGGGTTAGACGGTTGGCGAGCGCCACGCGGCCGAGCACACCGGATTCGGGCGTGTCGAGCAGGCGACGGCGCATGCGCGAGCCGACGGAATGGCTGCCGCTGCCGTAGGAAGACGAGGTGGCAAAGCGCGTGCCCGTCGGGGCGGCGGCAGATGCGACCTGATCATCGGTGATGGCGGCCATGGTGCCGGTGCCAGTAAGCTCGGCCTCGCGTCCGGTCGCCTCGTCACCGGCGCGCAGCAAAAGTGCGACGATGATAAAGCTTGCCAGCAGCGAGGAGCCACCCTGGCTCATAAAGGGCAGGGTGACGCCGGTCAGCGGGATCAGGCGGGTTACGCCGCCAACGATCAAGAAGGCCTGGAAGCTGATAGCGGCTGTCAGACCGGTAGCGCTAAAGGCGGCAAGGTCGGACTTGGCACGGGCTGCCGTGGTCAGGCCACGTACGGCAAAGAGCATAAACAGGATAAGAACGGCGCCGCCGCCCAAAAGGCCCATCTCCTCGCCGATAGCCGAGAAGATAAAGTCGGACTCGACGACAGGGATGTTGTTGGCCATGCCGTTGCCGATGCCAACACCGACTAGGCCGCCATCGGCAAGCGAGAAGAGCGACTGGACGATCTGGTAGCCCTGGCCCTGGG
>CAJKEF010000200.1 GCA_905198825.1 uncultured Collinsella sp.
CCGACATCGCGAGCGCCATTCGCACGGCGTATCACGCGGCCAACGAGCTGTAGTTAACTTCGCGGCCAGGCGGGGCGGTAGCACGGATCCGCCTCGCCCGACTGCGTCCCAGCATACACAGACCATCGATCGGGGTGGGGCTTGCAAGAACGGCAGGCCCCACCCCGGTTTTTGTGCGAGGGGGCAGGCGAGCTTGCACCGTGCCTTTGGCATATGGGCGAGGCTGCTATTCGTAATCTTTAAGACATCATTAAGGTTTGCGTTGTGGAGCAAACCGCAGGTCAATGCTATTCTTTAACCTTATCGTATGGTGTTGTATTCTGCCTGAATTCTCTACCTGCGAACAACGGATAAACGCGACCGAGCGGAAAGGATGGCACGCCCGCAAGCAGGGCAAACGCAAGCGATGAGTGGCATGGACCGACATAGCGAGCTCCAGCAGCACAAGACAGCGGCCGAGTACCGCCAAGCTGCCGACGAGCACGTGCGGACCCTCAAGGATTTCTGGAAGGATTTCCTGGTGAGTGGTCTGTTTGTGCTGGCCGCCATCGTTGCCATCTTTGCATGCTTGGCCTGGTTTGCCGCGAATAATCGAGTGAGCGCCACGGGGAGTACGATCGGGGCGAAGGCGGATCGGTATACGCTGACCGCCGAGGGCGAGTCCGACGCCCACGTGGGCTATTACGAGCGTTCCGAGCGCACGGACACCGAAAAACAGGCTATCACTGGTCTGGATACGACCGATGCCATGACGGTGACGCTCGGCTCCAACCTCAACAACGAGACCGCAGGCTCTCTGTACCCGGGTGCTCGCGGCAAGATTACATTTACGGTGAAGCCGCTGGTGGATGACCTGAACGGGGTCACAATCAATCTGTCGCGCTTGCTCAAGGTCACGAGCCTTGGCGTTGGCGTTGTCGAGGACGGGGGAACGCTGACGGCTGAGGCTGAGGCGCTCCTTGGCTTGGTTAAGGGCCATTTACTGTTCTTTACGAAATGCGACAACGGGTATTACTCGGATCGTGTAATAAACAACCAAATCACGATTCCAAAGAGCAAATTTTGCGAAGACGGCAAAACGACCAACCCCACAAAGAAGTCCGTCCCCGTCACCCTGTACTGGGTATGGCCGGAGTACTTCCAGAACTTTGTCCTTACCGGCAACACGAATTACTACAAGAATCTGTTTGCGGCGGCGGGCGACGCAAAGTCTGACTACGGCGCTCTGCAGGCGGATATGAACGCGCATAAAGCGAACTACTTTTACGACACGGTAAGTAGTGTGGAAGCCGCCAACGCTCCTGCGGTTTCGGCTGACATGTCCTTCGGTGACACCGCCATCTGCTCGGCGCTGTACAACAATGCTGACGAGCAGATCGGCAATAAGGTCGAATACATCCAACTTAGAATTAGCGCTCAGGAGGGCGTGAGCTCATGAGCACCATGCAAACGCGCCTCGGCGATGCCCGCAATTGGGTAGAAAACCACCGCGCACAAGCCCTTGCGGTCCTGATATTGCTGGCGGCAATCGCTCTTATCATCGGCTTGTCGCTCTCGTGGTTTGTGGGCAGCAAAAGTCTGTCTACGGTGGGCAAGATCCAAACGCCCGCGCAGCTTAAGATCATGGGTCCCAACCAGACGAGCATCGAGCCCATCGAGATTTCGTATGACGAGTCACGGGGCGATGAGAAGAAAGACGACGGTACCGTGACCGTTCGTCGCGCGTTTTGTGTGCAGAGCGACAATGGCGATCCCGCTGCCGGCGGTCAAGCGTTTGAGCTGCAGGTTGCCAACACAACGAATATCAGGGGGCTGACGATCAACGTATATCACGTGACGGTCAACGATCCGAGTAATACGAGCGGCACTGTGGTCGGCCTCGACGGGCTCAATCAGCCGTATTCGTGGAGCACGACGGGGGATCCGATTGAGTTCGTTTTTATCAACTCCGCGGACGGGACAAATGCGTTGGCTAAAGAGCTTGAGAAAAACGATCCAACGTACGGCTCGTACGTGAATGTCCAGAAAAACGCCCGTCCGCTGTATCGGTATCAAAAGTTCGCAGGGAGTGGGCTCGATGGCTGGAATGGCAACACAGCCAACGCCGCCACGAACTTCATCATCGAGTGCACGTGGAATCCGGGTGTTGTGACCGTAAACGGAAAGACAGTCTCCAACGTTAAAGAAACCGACATGGTCTACCTAATTGCTCGCGGCACGAGCGGCAACCAATAAGAAGGAAGGGAGGGGTGCCAGATGCGAAAAGACAAGAACGAGCAAAATGAAATCGCAAGGCCTGCTGGCAAACACTTTGCACAGGTTGATGATTCTAAGACAGAGCCTTGCTGCGCAGAGTCGGCGGCCCCTGCTTCTAAAGTGCGCAAGCGCCTGTGGGCTGTTGCGGTGCTGCTATGCGCCGTCGCGATTGTGGCGGGTACCTACCTTACTTACACGGCCTTTTTGGCGGGTGACTTTCTTAAGTCGGTCGCTGTCTCGGGCACGTCGCAGGCGTTGTTTGCCTCGGACATGCTTACGGGCTACACGAATGAGACGCTGAATGACGAGGGGATTGCCGTCCGAAGCGTCATTGCCGACACGAGTGGGGAAAACTGCTCTTTTACCTTTCGCATTTACAACCATCTGCTGGGCGACAAGAACAAGGTCAACGACAAGGACGTTAACGCGACGCTGAGCGTGACGGCGACGGGTACGACGAAAGCATGGAGCATAAGCGGTGAGCCTGCGCTGACGGCGAACGGCACGGTCGGCCTTTCCTTCCCCGCCAACAAGGCAACCATGTATACCTATAGGGTTACGTTTTCCAAGGCGGACCTCAACAAAGCATCCTTCACCGTTAAGGCCCAGGTCGGCTCCAATAGCCCCGGCACCAACCTTAAATGGCTCGCCGCCAAGATTGCGCCTTCCGAGCGTGCAGAGGTAACGGCTTCGGGCGTTTCGGGCGAGTGGGTCGACAAGAACTCGGATACCGGCGCTTTTGACGCCTACAACTATCGTGTGACGGTTACGGGCGTTACGACTAAGGTAAAGCTCACGTGGGGAAGCGGGGTCGAGCTCGATCCGTTCTTTAAGCAGAACCACGAGAACGTTGACGTGCAGAAAACCGTCAACGGCGGCTCGGTCGAATATGATGCATCTCCCGGCTCGGAAATTATTACCTTTTACCGAGCGGGCACCGGTAAGCCGACCAGCTGGGAAGCCATTGGCGCTACGTGTTCGGCCGCACAGAACTAGCCGAAGCGATCCGCAAGTATAGATTTTGAGACCCCACGCGGGGCATGAGATAGAACGAGGTAGGACCAGATGAGAACGGCAAAGCGCATAACAACCGCGTGCCTGACTGCGATCATGATTTTCCAGGCGCTCGCGCCTTCCACAGAGGTGTTCGCGCAAAAGCTCGACGCCGTTATGGAGGCGTCTGTCTCCGCCGCGCGCGCCGCGAGCAATACTGCCCGCTCCGTACAGGATGCTGTGGCCACCGCGCTGCAAGATGCTGACCAGGCTGCATCTGATGATGCCGCAACGACTCCGGG
>CAJKEF010000201.1 GCA_905198825.1 uncultured Collinsella sp.
CCTTTAAGCGGGGTGGCCCAGGCGAGGCCTTCTGCATCGGCCAACGCCGCGCCGCGCCATCTTGACCCGCGCGTGTCGCTTACGGTGCTGGTGGCAATCAACGTGCAGATGGCGCTTACGCAAAGCCTTTTTGCCGAGATGGGCGTTTTGGCGCTTGCCGTTGTCGTGATGGCATATTGCCGCCGCTTCTTCGCGATTGTGCGTTGGCTTGCCTTCTACGTTTTATTCGCCGTAACGGCGCAGCTGTTCGTAGCGAGTGGGAACACTTTGCTTTCGCCCTTTGCGGCATCGCTTCTTATGTATCGTCATGTTCTGCCCGCCTTTATGTTCGCTTTCAATATGATCGCAACCACGCGTCTTGGTGAGCTCGCTTGTGCGCTGCAGGCGATGCATGTTCCTGTGAACGTGTCGGTGGCTGTGTGCGTGGCATTTCGTTTCCTCCCCACCATGGGACGCGAATTCTCCGCTGTCGCCGATGCTATGAAGACGCGCGGTATCGCGCTTACGCCGAGGTCGGTCGTGTGCCATCCCGCGAAGACCGCCGAACATTTCCTTGTGCCCGTGATCGCGCGTTTGGGCCAGATCGCCGACGAACTGGGGAACGCGGTCGTCGTCCGCGGAGTGGGGGCGAGTGAGCACCGCACCTCGTATTACCACTTAAGGGTGCGCGCTATCGATGTTGTGTGTCTCATTGCTGCGATGGCGCTCCTTGCACTTTCCGCTTGCTTTAGAGCGGGGGTGCTCTGATGATGGAAAATGCCGCCGCGGCGAAGGCTTCGCCCTATGCTATCGAGCTCGATGGATGCACGTTTTGCTACAAAGGCGCTTCCCGTCCATCGCTTCGTGACGTTTCGCTTAAGATCCCTCGCGGCCAATGCGTTGTTGTTACCGGGCAGTCAGGATGTGGCAAGACAACGCTTACGCGCCTCGTTAATGCGCTTATTCCTCTTATGTACGAAGGGGACCTTCAAGGTGAGGTGCTTGTTGCGGGAAAACCCGTTTCCGCATGGACGATGGGCGAGCTTTCCGCGCATGTCGGGTCGGTGTTCCAGAACCCGCGTAGCCAGTTTGTCAATCTCGATGTGACCTCGGAAATCGCCTTCGGATGCGAGAACTTCGGAATCGATCGCGAGGAAATGGTCGAACGTGTGGCGCAGGCAGCGGCAACGCTCGGTATTGAGGGCCTGCTCGGGGGCGGTACCGAGGCGCTTTCCGGCGGGCAGAAGCAGTCGGTTATCCTGGCATCGGCCTATGCGGTGCATCCTGACATCTTCGTGCTTGATGAGCCAACCGCGTCGCTCGATGTGCATGCGATGCGGAATCTTGCGCGCACGGTTGCGCTTCTGAAGAGTCAGGGGAAGACCGTGCTTATCTCCGAGCATCGCCTGTGGTGGCTTGATGGTATTGCAGACCGCTATGTGGTTATAAGCGATGGCTCGGTTATAGGAGACTGGGCGGCGGCAGAGTTCCTTGCTATGCCGTTTGAAACGAGAACCGATATGGGGCTGCGCGCCGCCTCTCTTGCTGAAATCGACTCTGTTGTGGCGGTGTCGCCCTTGGGCGACGCGGTCGCCTCGAATGCCTCCAGATCACCTTCTTACGGAAAAACCATCGTACGTATGAGCGGCGTAGTTGCTGGCTACCGCGGTGCGCCTGCGGTCTTGAACGGTCTCGATTCCTGCCTCCTTTCGGGTAGTGTCGTCGGTATTGTGGGGCACAACGGGGCTGGGAAAACGACGCTCGCTCGTTGCATGGCCGGCCTTCTCAAGGAAAAGGCAGGGGTGATCGAGGTCGACGACATGCCGCTTCGCGCAAGGAAACGGGCGGGGCGCGTGTACCTGGTTATGCAAGAACCGGGATACCAGTTGTTCAGCAGCACGGTCGACGATGAGCTTGCAAGCGCGTGCTCTTCGGATGGTGCGGAAGACAGCCTAGGTAATAAGGACCGGATTGCAGCAATAAAGGCTGCGCTTGCCCTCGAAGGTCTTGCCGACAGGCACCCGCTCTCCCTTTCAGGTGGGGAACGCCAACGGCTTTCCATCGCTACTGGCTTGCTTTCGAGTGCCCGCGCGATGATTCTCGACGAGCCTACGAGTGGCTTGGATTATCGCAACATGCGTCGAATAGATGCCCAAATCGCGCGTATGCGCGATGCGGGAATCGCTGTCTGCGTTGTCTCGCACGACTATGAATTCCTCTGCTCGGCATGCGATGAGATAGCCCTGGTTGAAGACGGGCGCATCGCCGAGCGCTTCCCCTTAAACAAGGCAACACTTCCGAAGTTGAAGCTCAATTTCGGGTTTGCAGAAATACAGTAACAAGAGAAAGGTTTCACAATGACAAGCAAAGCAACAATCGGTTCTGCCGCCAAGGAACGTGATGGCTTGAGCCCGAAAGACTTCGTCTTTATCGCCGTGTTCGGCATCCTTTTGTTCCTAGTGTTTATGGTGTTCTCAATTATCTTTAGCGCGAATGCAAACCTGTGCTGGTTTACTCACACGGTAGGCGCGTTGTTCGCTGGTACCGTGTTCATGTACCTGGCCTATCGCGTCCCGAAGCGTGGCGCGATCGCCATCATGGGCATTATAGTTGGTGCGGTCGGTCTTTTGATGGGTATGTTCTGGAGCGGTCCTGTCGGCATTGTTGTGGGCGGTATCGTGGCAGACCTTATCGCAGGCGATCCGCAGAAGCGCACCAAGACCAAGCTTATCTGTGCCTTTGCCGCGTTCACGTTCTGCTTCTGGCTGGGGCAGATCTATCTCATCCTTATGATGGGCGAGGCCTATGCCGAGATGTGCGTTCAAGCCGGCATGACCCTCGAGTACGGCCAAACGCTCGTTAATTCGATTCTAAGCCCAATGGGCGTCGTTACCGGCGCTGCCACCATCGCTGGCGGCCTTGTCGGCGGCTTCATCGGTACCAAGGTGTTCTCGAAGCACTTTGCCAAGCTTGGCATGTAGATTAACGGCCGGGAGGTAAATATGGCAATGACCCGGGAAGACGGTACTCTAACAGCAGGAGTGGGAAAGGACGTGGGGAAAGAAGGTCCTGCCAAGAAGAAAAACGCGATTCTCGAGCTGTTGGGGTTTGCCGGCAAGCGGCGCGTCTTGGCATATGCGGGATGCGGTCTTTCGGTGCTGAACGCCGCGCTCACCGTGATGCCCCTCGTATGCGTGTGGTTCGTGGTTCGTGACTTGGTTTTGGTGTACCCGAACTGGGACGAAGCATCATCGGCTGCGATGTGGTCTGTGCTTGCTGTGGCGTTTGCCGTGCTGGGCATTATCGTGTATTTCGGTGCGCTCATGGCCTCGCATCTGGCGGCCTTTCGCATTGCGGCAAATATGCGCAAGGCGATGGTGCGTCACGTGGCGCGGATCCCCATAGGGTATTTCAGCGTGCACTCGTCGGGGGAGATGCGCCGCGTGATCGACGGGTGTGCGGGCCAGACAGAAGACCTTATCGCCCACAAGCTGCCCGATTTTGTTGGCTCTTTCGCCACCCCGGTGATCTTCTTTGTCGTGGCGTTTCTGTTCGACTGGAGGATGGGGC
>CAJKEF010000202.1 GCA_905198825.1 uncultured Collinsella sp.
CTTCTGGAGCGCACGACGCTTCATCTCCAGCAGCAAAAACGCCATACCCCAGGTCGACCAAAGTGCCTTGGCGCCAATAAGCATGCCGACCGGCGTCGACTGAAACCATGAGACGAGCGACTCGACACTGCGGCCCAAGGTCGCATCGGACCAGTTCAATCCCAGGTCCCGCGAGCGGGGAAACACATGGCTCACGTTGTGCCCGTCGACAGGAGTCACATAGGGCGACAAGGCCCCGCTTCCCGCCGCCGGCATGGCATACCAGCCAATCTGCACTCCCAGATACGCCTCGAGATAACAAAGTGGATGCTGCAGGAACCCCGCTACCCACGCGCCAAAATAGGCTGCAAAATCGAGCTCGTCGGCCTTCCCAAACGTGGGGTCTTTAACGGAGTCGGTTAAAAACCACGTGTAGTTGTTCTCACCATCCTCCCCGATGGCGCGCTCGATCTCTTGACGCTGCCATTCCGGAAGCTCGTCCCCGTGGTCACGCATCAGCAACGCGGACTGCTGAAACATGAGACCGTAGACCTCCTGCTTGCCACCAGGCTCGCACCCCAAAGCGGGAAGCACGCCAAGACACACGCCGTCAGAAAAGCCTGCACCAGGCAGAAGGCGTATACCCCAGCATCAACGCTTCCCGGCGCACAGCTCAGGTCGGTAAACCATCCGTACAGATAGGTATCGAGCACTGGATGGTGGTCGGTGAGAACGCCCTCCGACAACGCGTTGGGCAGTCCGTTGTGCTGCAAAAGCTGCTGGCGGGTATCCCACCAAATCACACCCGGGAACAGCAGGACCAGCAGCGGGGTCCAACAGGCGTAGATGATTGCGCCCAGTTTTATGATGTCGCCGAATGCGTACGTCCGCGGGATGGCAGAGAACGCCATGTCGCACAAGTTGTCAAACCATCCAGCATGGTCTTGCCGAGGAACGTCAACAGTACCCTTGCGTCCCACCAGGAACCGATCGATCAGATAGTCGCCGAGCAAAAACGCTGCACAGAAAAAGGCCATGTGCCCCAAGACATGAACCAAGTAGATAGGGTTGCAAGAGAATCCCACGGTATCGAGAAACATATCCGCGATGGTCGCGAGCACCGCCAAGATGCCCGCGACCATCAACATGTCGCGATTCTGTTTTAATCGCTCCACCGGCATGCGCTTAGTGCTTTACCGGTGCGCCGCAATGCGGACAGAACCGTGTACCAGGAACGAGGGGACCACCGCAAGAGCCGCAAAACCTCGGGGCATTCGAAGCCATGGAGACACGGCGCTGTTGAGCTTGAGGCGGCTGCACAACGTCATTCTGCAACATCACCCCTTGCGGCGCAGCGGGGATAACACCGTTCGCCATCGCCGAACGCTTCCTAGAACCTTTGCGCACGTACAGGACAAAGAGCCCGCCAACGCCCACCGCAAGGATAACCACTATAATAGCCGCAATAAAAAATAGGTTCGATGGCAACGAACCGGCTCCTTCTTCTTGTGGACCGGACAATGTTGGCGCATTGGAAAAGCCACTCTTATAGACATCTACACTAAAGCCGAAATCTTCATCCTCATATTGAACAAAATAAATCAACGAGTCGTCCTTGGAGAACCACACGGACCGCGAGTAATCGCAATCGTCAAAGCCACCATGCTCTAAGCAACCTTTTAAAGTGACTTGCGAATACGCACCCGTCTTTGTGTCAGTCAAATACATCAGATAGTTAGAGTTATCATCCGGGCCGCATGCCAACAAATAAGCTCCGTCACTCGACAAAGAGACAGGACAAAGTTTTTCTTCAACAGCAAAGGAAGTGCGAAGTATGAGTAGATCGAGTGAGCAGTTGGTTTCCCATTTCGTTTCACCTGACTTGGTATCGATGACGGACAATTCTAGACTTCCTAAATCAGATGAATTGGAGCCGCGCCCGTCAGAGTCTACGTAATGCCCGCCAAAGGCCAGCGATCCATCTTGGTTAAACGGCTTTGTTGACAGGGCATGCTGAACGTAAGAGGCTGCATCCCCCTCTTTCGAGACATAGCACGCCAAATCCATAGCGGCGCCGTCATCGTTAACAACAACCTTATACGAATTAGAAGCGACCGAACTGTCGTCAATTTCAGAAGTGTTGATAACTTTCTTGGTATTCAAGTCGATTGTTGCTACGTCAAAGCGCACACCCGATTGGTCGTTCTCAGTTTCCTCACCTGAATAAGACCGCCTAACGTAGCCGTACTTGCCATCGTTTGAAATCCAAGCAGGCCCACTCAAAGTGTAGTCATCAGACAGTGCGCTGTACTCATATTTAGTCGATATATTGCCGTTTTTGAAATCGACAATACTAAACAACACGTAATAGCTGCCTAAGTACTTCACATCATTTATTACAGACGTTATATACAGCGTCTTGTTGTCCTTAGATATCTGGAACCTGATTTTAGCGCTGCTCCCATCAAGCGCCTCAGATGGAACGGCAGAACCCAGCGGATATTCCTTGGACTTATCATTAGACAGGTCATGTACGACTACTGATTTGCTCTTTCTGTTGAAGCAATAAAACGTTTTTTCGTCGGCTGAAAAACAATACGCGCTTTGCCAGTCGGGACCGCTGCTGTCAATCTCCACCTCGGTGAGAGACCAGTCCGTGGTATCCAATAAATTCATTTTATATGTGGACGAATCTTTATATGTGGACGAGTCAAAGCACAGCACATATCTACCCGGAGGCGAATGATCTACATAACCCAAATTATCGAACTCATGCGTGTCCTTCAGTTCGGGCGTGGGGACGTCGGCGGCATAGGCGCCCAGCGGCGCGACAATAAAGCTAGCGGCCAGCGCCAGGCCGGCTATTAGAAGCCCCCCCATTTCATTTTTCTCGTTTTTGGCATGGTTGCCCCTTTCGGTCGAAAGGTGATTATTACTTGAAGCTACGCTAAGCCCTAAAATCCAAAATGTGTTGCGCAACAATTCCCGGCGAGTAAAAAGTCGGTAACGCATGATGAAAATAGGACGGGGACTAAATAACCATCGAAATTCGAATGATTACTTAATCCCCGTCCCAGAAAAATCACTGGTGGCTGACGGGAGCTCCGCAGTTTTGGCAGAAGGATGCGTTTGCTTCCAACATTGAGCCGCACCGTGCGCAAAAATGAGCGGACTCAACTGGCTGAGCATCATCGACTGCGATCGACGCCTGCTGTGCCGGCGGAACCTGCTGCGTCGGCGGCATTTGCTGCACGGGAGGCATTTGCTGGTACGGATTGGACTGCGGAGGCTGAGGCTTATTCGACGATTCCTTGTTCAAGATAACAGCAAAGGCGACAGCCGCGACACCACCGAATACTACTAGCAAAACGAGAAGATTGAATACACTAAGGCCTATCATCGCAAATCAGCTCCTCATGTAGCGAAAGATGACGGATGCCGAGATTTTATCGCCGCGCTGCAAGCCCCTCCTAGTGCGCAACACCCATGCGCGACCAGTCTTTTTGGAGCGGGGCTCCCGGGGTAGCTAATTTGGGACGGGGCTG
>CAJKEF010000203.1 GCA_905198825.1 uncultured Collinsella sp.
TCCCTAGCGGGCGTCGCCCGACGCTGCGGGCGTGCCGTCGTCAGCCGCGGGTGCGGGCGCGCCGTCAGTGGGCGCGCGTGGTGTCGGCGGATGAATCGCGCGTTCTGTTTGAGCGCCTGGGTGGCTCGAGCGCCGGCGCGCTAAGCCAGGTTTCCCGTGATTTGGCAACCTCCGAGGGCTCTACGCTCTATCTGGGCCTTACTGCCAAGGCGACGTCGACGGTTGCGCGCGCGAGCATGGCAATCGCCGACGTGTTCGATGGCGTTCGCGAGCTCGGCCGCCGTGCGCGTGGGGGTTATGACAATGCCAATCTATGGATTGGCCCCGAGCTGCGCGAATCTGACGACTGGCATGATTTCTTACAGTCGGCCTACACTGGCATCGACGCATTGGAACAAGCCGACAAGAGCGTCGACGCGCTGGTGCAAGCCGTCGCCGCCGACAAGCCCGAGGTTGTTGTCGACCTGGGTGATATCTCGCGCCGCCTGCACGAGCTGGTCGAGAACCTCAAACTCATCATTGATGGCACCGATGAACACTACGTGTATTCGCTGCAGGTCAATCGCAGGCTGCGTGCCGGCGGAGAGTCGATGACCGCAGAGCGCATCGACATTGGCGAGGCCTTGGCAACCGAGTGGCTGCCCGAGGTTCACACGGCTATCTTTGCCTCGGCGACTATGACGGTGTCCAAAAGCTTTGAACACTTTAACCATGCGGTCGGCCTCGATCGCATCGGCGCTTCAACATCCTCATCGCTGCACTTGGACTCGAGCTACGACTTCGATTCGAACATGGCTGTAGTCGTTGCGGGCGATATCCCCGATCCGCGCGATCGTGAGAGCTATCTTACGGCGCTCGAGCGCGTGCTGGTCGACGCCCATCTTGCCATGGGCGGATCGGTGCTCACGTTGTTCACCAATCGGCGCGACATGGAAGACCTGTACGCCCGCGTTGAGCCCAAGATGGCCCGTGCGGGTCTGGAACTCAACTGCCAGCAGCGCAACTCATCTCCTCGTCGCCTGCGCGACCGGTTTATCAACGAGCCGACCTCGTCGCTTTTTGCGCTTAAGGCCTTCTGGGAGGGGTTTGACGCCAGCGGCGAGACGCTGCGTTGCGTCATCATTCCCAAGCTGCCGTTCTCGAGCCCCACGGACCCGCTCTCGTGCGAGCGCAACCTGCGCGAAGACCGCGCTTGGGCGCGCTATTCGCTGCCCGAGGCGGTGCTCGAGGTTAAGCAGGCGGCCGGCCGCCTTATCCGCTCGTCGACCGATTGCGGCGTGCTGATTCTGGCCGACCCGCGCCTGGTGACGAAGGGCTACGGGAAGAAGTTCTTAACGTCGCTGCCCACGAGCTCCTACCAGCGCATCGAATCGGCGCAGATCGGGCACTATCTGCAACTGTGGCGCGCACGTCACGAGCGGCGGCGCTAAAGCGGACAGACGAGGGTTTTTGCCATATCGCACAGACGCTTTGACAGGGCGGGGTCATCCAAGATGCGGATGGCTCCGCCCGCTGCGATTATCTGGCTCAGTAGCCAACGCTCGGAGCCGTAATGCACGGTTACCGTTGCCATGTCTGCCCCGCTGCGCTCGATTAGGGTGATGCCGGCCCAGTCCAGATGCTCCGCCATATCGAATGGCATCAAGAGCTTTGCGCTACGCTGCGTCCGGGAAAGGGAATCGTGGAGGGATGCGACGCCCGGTGTGTGAGGCACGACGGAGTCTTCCGTCAAGGTGAGTCCCTCGATTTTATCCATGCGATAGGTGCGCTGCTCATCGACCGCGATGTCCCAGGCAATCAGGTATGTTTGGTCGCCGTTTACCGTAATGCGCAAGGGGTCGACCAGACGCTCGCGTGGCCGCGCATCGTCCATCGAGCGATACGAGATGCGGCAACGAACACCGTCCTGAATGGCGCAGCTCAGCTGCTGCCAGTGCGACCCGTGGTTGACGGTGTCAAAGACGCGCTGGTTATAGCCGAGCTCTTCGGGCAGAAGGGCATGTCGAATCCGAGCTGCCGTCTGCGGCTCGATCCCCAACGATTCAAGTTCATGGTTGAGCACAGCGCCCTCGGCGGCACTCAGGCGCAATGGTAGCACGCGCCCGGCGTCACCAGTGAGGGCCACGCGCTCGCCGCGGCATTCGCAGATGATGCGCGCGCCCGATTCTCGGTCCGCGAGCGTCGAGACGATCTCGAGAATCTCGTCGAGCGACGCCCCCGTGATGTCAAAGCGGCTGCAAATCTCGGTTCGTGTCATGCCGCTCTCGCCGGCGGCGTAGAGGGCCTCCATGATGTCGATGGCGCGCGAGAGTCTCTGCTCGCTGGTGAGTTTACGCACGGGCATGCTCGTGCACCGTCCTTTCAATGAGGTGGTTCCACGCCTGCTTGAGCGATTTGGGGGCCATGGGCCTCATGCCGTCCATGGCGTGGGCCATGCAAAATGAGGCGGCGGCTTTAAGGTCACGCACGTCAACGGTCCAGGTCCATCCTGCATCGGTGTGTGCGAGCTTACCTCGTCCGCGCGTGAGGCCGTTGATCATATCGATCTGCGTCTGAGGACCGAACGCGAACGTGGCTGCAACGGGCGGTCGGTCGGCGAAATCGAATTCAAAGAACAGATAGTCGTTGAGATTGAAGTCTGCAGGGATGGCGTAGGCCTTCGAAGGACGCCAAGCGCGAACAATACGGTCGCAGCGGAATGTCCTGATGTCGTCGGTGGCATTGTCGAGGCCGCAGAAGTACGCCACGCCCTCGCGCTCGAACATGCCGTAGACGCAGACGGTACGTTCTTTCTGCTCGCCGCGTCCGTTCTGATATAAAAATCGCAGCGCGCATCGCTCGGCAAAGGCGCTCCATACCGCATCGACGGTGGGAGAGCGGCGGATCGGTGCTTCGTCCACCGCCGACATGCCGGTGAGGTAGGCAATTTTGGAGCGAATATCGGCAAGCGGCGCGGCAAAGGTGGAAGAGCCGGCCGCTAGCGTCTGGTCGATGGCGTTGAGTAGGATGTCGGCGTCGTCTGCGGTGATGAGGCCACCTGCTGCAAACGTGTGCTCGCGGTCGATTGTCCACGAGCTTTCCTCGGTCTCCTGCGCACCGGCGGGGCGAACCTCCTTGATTAAGATGCCACGCTCGAGCAGTTTGTCACGATCGCGCCGAAACTTGCGCTTATCCGAGTCGATGTTGCCCGAGCCATATCCCAGGTCAGAATCCAAGACGATCTGCTCGGTCGTCAGCGGTTCGGGGGAGCTGTTGAGCACAAAGAAAAGATTGAGGATGCGCTGAGCCGTTTTATCGAAACCGGGCTCCGAACTTCCCTTTTTAATTGTCGCGGTCGCGTCGCTTGCCGTCATAGAGTCCTCGCATGAGAAGGTGGTTTGCTGCCATGATTTTAGTCCGATATGGAGATTAGGCTATATCCTTGTCCGCTCGGGGCGTTAAGATGGCCCGAATTCGGTCGTTTGCGCTCGCTCGGGGTATACTTTCGACTATATACGGTTCTAATGTGCATACATTGGGCCTA
>CAJKEF010000204.1 GCA_905198825.1 uncultured Collinsella sp.
TAGACCTCGAGGTCGCGGTCGCCGAACTTGTTCATGAGGTACTCGAGCTGCATGAGCTCGTCCCAGGTGCCGCCGACGCCCATCAGGAACACGGCGTCGTAGCCCTCGTCGGCGACCTTGTCGGCGAGCGCGGTCATCTTCTTGCCGGTCTCGTAGAGCGCCTTGCCGTCCTCGAGGTAGCCCTCCTGGTCGAAATGCATGATCTCGATCTTCTCGGTTTCCTTCATTTGTCTCTCCTTTCTGGGGTTGTTTCCACATCCCCCATGCCAACGGGCATCAAAACCCGCTTACATTCCGTAACACTCAGCCGCTTTGGCCTTAAGCGCATTGACTGACTCTTCGTAGCCCTCCGCCTTGACCTCCATTTGCTTGGAGACAGCATCGAGATACGGGTGAACGTCCCATGACTTCAGACGCTCGGCGATTATTGCCGCAATCGTCTGGAAGAACACGAGATTGGGAATTGCACTGAGCAGCGGAGCCACCTGAGGCACCACAACCTCGTGAGCCCTACCCTTGGGATGGGCCGTGAGCAGCACCGTTTTTGCCGTAACGTTCGATAGCGCATCGGCGATATTCGCAAGACGCTCCGACCCCTGCGGATCGTCGACGATAAACACCAGATAGCCCGGAACGATCTGCATCTCGGGACCGTGGACGAACTCCTCGCCCTCGTGATGCATGGCAGGAATCTTGATGGTCTCGCTCAGCTTGAGCGCTGCTTCCTCGGCAACACCATAGTTGGGGCCGTTGCCGACGACCATAGCGGGCGTGTGCTCAGAAAGCTCGAGCATGTGGTCTTGGACATATGCCTCGGCGGTCTTGCACATCACGGCATTAGCCTGGATAGCCTCGCGCAGGTCATCAAGACGCTGAGCAACGCCCTTGGCGTCAATCGTTCCGCGCGCCTGACCGCCGTAAATACCAAAGAGCACCAGGTACTCAACGAGAACCTCGACGCCCAGAGTCACAAAGTCCACCGACTCGACACCCACACCGTAGTCAAGAACGATGTCAGCGTGTTCCTTGATGGGTGCCTCGACGTTTGCCGTGAGCGCAACTGCAGCCATATCGTTTGCGCGCATGTAATCGAGCGCCGCAATCGTATTGGTCGAATAGCCACTCTGCGAGACGACGATGTTAAGCGCATGCTGTGGATAGGTGTGTTCAAAATCGACGAAGGCCTCGGGCGTCACAACGGACACCCGCATTTGCAGGGCATCTTGCAGGTAATCGCGGGCGCAATCGGCGGCATGGCGCGACGAACCCGAAGCAACGATGCGCAGTGCGTCAAAAGAACCGGACTGAAAAATATCAACGAGCTGCGCTACCAGCTTAGACGAACGCTCGAGGTTCTCTCCCATACGCACATGGGCAAGCTGAACGTAATCGAGCATCTTCATCGTCTCACCTCGTAACAAATCATTAGTATTTGATACCAATCACAGTTACAGGTTACGGCTTTTTGATACCTCTTTGTCGATTAATTTATCCCCTTCGGCGAACGGTCGATTTTGAGCCATGTAAGGTTGTATATACAGTCGGTCAAATTGCCCAAACAGACCGGCTGTTACCGCGCGCGATGCAAAGCCCCAGCTAGTACGTATAGGTGTAGCCGCCCGCATCGCCACGATTGAAGGACTTTACATACTCGATAGCCTGACCGCTCGCGTCATAGCTCACGCATTCCAAAAGCAAAACAAGATCCCCTTGTTCCAAGCCAAGCAAGCCCGCGTCGCGTGCACCCACCGCCTCGATATCGAGCTTCTCCTGCGCCATGACCGGCTTTCGGCCCAACATCTCATAGGTCTCGTACAAACTGAAGACCGACACGTCAATATTTTCGATTGTGGGAAACAGCAGGCACGGAATGAACGCCATCTCAATCGATACGGGATCGTCGTTGACGCAGTTCAAACGCCGAATCGAATACAGCAAATCGTCCTCGGCAATGCCAAACAGGTTGGCATAATATGGGCCCGCATAACGCTTGGAACGCGCGAGGATGCGGACGGACGGCTCGCCGCCCGAAGCACGAACCGACTCGCGAAAGCCTCCTGTTCGCTCGTAGGCAACGGGCACTTTCTGCGCCACAAACGCGCCCTTTCCGCGGACGCGTCGAATCTGCCCGCGCCGAACCAGCTCATCGACAGCACTTCGGATGGTCAAGCGTGTCGTACCAAATTCCTCGGCGAGGTCTTTTTCGGACGGAATCATGGAACCCGTGGGATATATGCCACGCTCGATACGCTCCTCGACGCGGCGGCGAATGCGCATATAAACCGGGGTGGCATCTACTGTTTCAGCCATTGTTCACCTGCCACGCTCCTCATGCCGTTCTTTTCGCCGTTATCGGCAAAGCGGAACTTTGTGGGCAAAATCACCGATTTGCAATGCTCCACAAAACGCATGTCCTTATCAAATTCGATCGTGCTCTCATAGAACACCGGCGTTCCCTCTTCTTGCTGGAGCAGCTCGGCCTCTTCGACGTTCAAACGCGAGATGGAGATATGCTCACGTCCATGCTCAACACGCACGCCACCTTCTTTGAGCAAGACATCGTAAAGGCTCTCACACTCAAAATCGTGCTCGGGAAGCGATGGGCACAGGGACAGGTTAACGTGAGCGGTCTCGATTGACGCCGGCTCGCCCTCAATAAGTCGAACGCGCTGCATGCGGAGCAAAGGAGCGCCTACAGCCACCCCAAGCTTGTCGGCAAGCGCCTCGTCCGCCTCGATGGTCCCGATGGAAACCAGACGAGAAGAGGGGTGCAGGCCGGCAGTCCGCACAGCATCGGAAAAGTTATACGTTTCCTGGAAGATATTCAGCGGCTTGGGAGGACACACATACGTGCCCGATCCGCGACGGCTCTCGAGCGTTCCACACGAGATAAGTCGCGTGATACCGGCACGCAACGCCGTACGCGAAACGCCAATCTCTTCGCACAGCACGCGCTCGGCCGGCAGGCGATCGCCGCCGGCAAGCTGATGGTGCTGGATATACCAAAGAATTCCCTCAACAGCACGATCTTTGGGGGGAATTGCATAAGATTCGCCTGCCATTGCACAGACTTCTCATTCAGAAACGTATGCCGCCAAAATTAGGCCAGCCCTCCCATGGCATCAAATTCGGCCTTGATCTTCTCGGCGACATTCCGATACGACTTATATAGACTTGAACCGCGTTTGACTTCGTCGGTCATAACGGGAATCTCTAATTTGGAAACCTCGTCTTTTCCCGTCTGAACCGCCACAACAACGCCCATACCAAGACACATATTACGCTTGGCAGCGTTTATTTTCGCCGCCTTGGCAGGATTTGCCAGGATACGCTGGGCAAATTCCTGTTTTGAAGCCACTTCCTCGGCCTCCGGATCGCCCGCCTCGGCTACTTCGCACTGCAACACGTCCGCATAGTCAAAAATCTTCGGCTCACCACCGCGTTGATGCACAGCCCACTTGCGGCGCGTAGCATCCTGGTAGATAGCCGGCAAAAATGTAAACCGCGGCGGGTCCA
>CAJKEF010000205.1 GCA_905198825.1 uncultured Collinsella sp.
TTCAAGCAAGAGCTTCCTCCGGGAAACGGGCCCATCCCAACAAAGTGCAATTCAGACCCTCCCAAGCATGCATTTGCTGCACCTAATAGAAACGCGGCGACTCCTTAGTAGCCGCAGGCCACGCACAGGGTTACCTCCCAAATCTTTCCGCAGGACGGAGGAGCCCCCGCCGCACGTAGTGCGCAGCGGAGGCTCCGACATGTCCGAGGACGATTTGGAAAGTAACCCTGTGTCCGGCCGGAGGGACCCAAACACGGCCATGCTTCTTATGTGCAGCAAAGCTAATGCTGCTAAAATACAAAGCGCTCATGTAGTTTAAACGCACGACGATAAGGAGCACCAGTGGGTAACCACTTCCGTACCTCCGGTGCGGGCGATGATGCCCCCAAGACGCAGGCAGGCGTCCAGGGCAGTCGTTTCGCCACTCCGGATTCAGAGGGCCAGCCTGTTGCTCAGGCCCCCGCTCAGCCGGCAGATCAGGCACAGCCGGCATCCGATCCCTTTGCCTACAATCCAACCAGCGATGTCGCGCTTTCTGGCACGGCGGGTTTTGAGCCCGTTCAGGCCGTGACCGCTCGCGTGGAGCAGCCTCAGGCTGGCGCCGCCACGCCGCAGCCTACCATGGCCGGCATTCCCGACCCCTTGGCCCCTGCGACGCCGGCTCCTCAGCCTGCGCAGTCCGGTCTCTTTGCCGCTATTCCCGACCCCACTCAGCCTGCTGCCCCGGTGGTCGAGAGCGATCAGGCCGCCGAGGTCGCAAGCCTCGATAACGCGCTCAACAACCCCGATTTCACGTCGGTGTTTGCGCCCATCGATCCGCAGGCCAGCCGCAAGAAGATGGCCAAGCAGGCCGGTGTCGAGCCCGTCATCCTCATGGAGCACATCACCAAAATCTACCCGGCACAGCCCAACAAGCCCGCGCTCGACGACATCAACATCGAGATCTATCCTGGCGAGTTTGTCTTCTTGGTCGGTCACTCCGGCTCGGGTAAGACCACGCTGCTTTCGACGCTCAACCGCGACGTCAAGCCGACGAGCGGCCGCATTTTGGTCGCCGGCCAGGACCTCATGAAGATCAAGAACCGCAAGGTTCCGTTCTTGCGTCGCCAGATCGGTGCCGTGTTCCAGGACTTTAAGCTCCTGCCGCAGAAGACCGCCTACGAAAACGTGGCGTTTGCCCTGCAGTGCATCGGCAAGCCCAAGGGCGTCATTCGCAGCCAGGTGCCCGAGGTGCTGCGTCTGGTCGGTCTGGCCGATCAGATGGACTCGCTGCCCGACCAGCTTTCCGGTGGCGAGCAGCAGCGCGTTGCCGTCGCCCGCGCTATGGTCAACCGTCCGCCGCTGCTGATCTGCGACGAGCCGACGGGCAACCTCGACCCGGCGATCTCACTGGGCATCATGAAGCTGCTCGAGCGTATTAACCGTACCGGCACCACCGTGATCGTCGCCACGCACGACCGCGAGATGGTCGATAGCATGCACCGTCGCGTGATCGCCCTCGAGGGCGGCCACGTAATCCGCGACCAGGAGAGAGGAGGTTACGGCAACTATGGCACCAACTAACGTGGGCTATTCGCTCAAAGAGGCTATCAGCCACTTCTTCCGTAACTGGACCACCTCGCTCGGCGCCGTCATCACGATCTTCCTTTCGCTGTTTATCATCGGCCTGTTCATTATGGGTTCCGCGATGCTGAACTCCGTGATCGGCACCGTCGAGGATCAGGTTGTCATCAACGCGTTCATTAGTGATGACGCTGATCAGGCCGATGTTCAGGCTTTTGAGGCCGAACTTAAGACGTGGAATAACGTCAAGTCCGTGACCTATAAGGACAAGGACGACGCGCTGGCCGAGTATACGAGCAAGATGTCGGGCAACGCCGACGCCACCATGAGCGCGCTCGATGGCCAGAACCCGCTGCCGGCTTCCTTCGCTATTGAGATGGACGATCCGTCCAAGGTCGAGAGCACGGCAGAGAAGCTCAAAAAGGATGCCGATTTCCAGAAGATCGCGGATGACGGCGACGTCAACGCGAGCGTGCTGTACGGCCAGGAGGAAGTGAGCCGCCTGTTCCAGGTGACCAACTACATCCGTATTGCCGCCGTGGTGCTCGTCGGCCTGCTGACCTTTATCGCGTTCATCTTTATCAACAACACGATTCGCCTGTCCATCACGGCGCGTCGTCGCGAGATTGCGATTATGCGCCTGGTGGGCGCCAGCAACGGCTTCATTCGCGGACCGTTCATTACCGAGGGTGTGCTGCAGGCCATTCTGGGCTCGCTGCTTTCCATCGGTGTTCTGGAGTTGCTGCGCAACCTGCTGGTTCCGCGCCTGCAGGAGAGTGTCGGCTGGATGTCGTTTGCGCTGCCGATGCAGTACTATCTGGTGACCTACGCCGCACTGATTCTTGTTGGCGTGCTCATCGGCCTCTTTGGCTCTGCCATCGCCATGCGTCGCTACCTGCGCGTGTAGGCGCTGCGGATATGCCGTCTGCAACGGGTCGTCCCTTTTCGGGGGCGGCCCGTTTTTTGATCCCTAGGGGACGGAGGAAAACGGATCATCGCGGCGCTGGTCTATCTATGTGATCCGTTTTCCTCCGTCCCTTAGGGATCATTTGGGTAGACTCTTGGGGTGTAAACGGCCATCGATAGTAAGGAGGCGCCATGGGGCGCAATAACAAGCATAAGCGTGGAGCTCGCAATAAGCGCGGGCCGGTGCGCAGCGAGCGTCGCCCGAGCATGACTGGCCGCGTTCAGCTCCATGAGCACAGCGCTTATGTCGTGACCGACAACGGCGATTACAAGGTCATGGGCCGCGGTAAGCGTGAGATTATGGACGGCGATACCGTGGCCGTAAGCATCAAGGCGGGACCGCGCGGGGATCGTCGTGCCGTGATCGAGGGCGTTATCGAGCGTGCCGCCATCAGCGTGGTGGGTACGTATCAGACGGCCGGCCCGCTTGGTGTGATCGAACCGCTCGATTCGCGTCTCAAAGCCGATTTCTTTGTTTTGCCCGAGGACACTTCGGCGGAGCGCCTGGGCGTGCGTCCTGGCGATGTCGTCGTCGCGCGCATTCTGACCTACCCGACGCGCTTGGAGTCGGGCACGGTGACTCTTGAGCGCCGCATCGGCGGTGACGATGCGCCCGATCTGGGCGTCCAATATGTTATGGCGCGCTATGGCTATACCGACAGCTATCCCGAAGCGGCTCTGGCAGAGGCAGAGGCGCTTTCGCTCGATGTGACTGCAGCGCTTAAAGACCCGCTTCGTCGTGATCTGCGCGATCGCTTTGTCATCACCATCGATCCGGTTGATGCACGCGACTTTGATGATGCCATCTCGCTCGAGCGCACGCCCGAGGGCGGCTATAAGCTGGGCGTGCATATCGCCGATGTTTCGCATTATGTTGCCTGGGATGGGCATATCGACCTGGAGGCCCGCCATCGCACGACGTCGGTGTATCTTGCCGATCGCGTGCTGCCCATGTTGCCCGAGCGCTTGTCGAA
>CAJKEF010000206.1 GCA_905198825.1 uncultured Collinsella sp.
GGAGTGCCCGCTCGCTCGCCGCTACGGCAAGGTCGTCAAGTGACTCGGTGGTGCAGACGTGGCGGCTCTTGATACCTGTGCGGGTAAAAATCCACTCATCCGAGGTATCGAGGAACTCAGACAGCTCGTCATTGGAAACACTGCGTTCAGGAAGCGCCGAGCCTGTTCCAAGAATCGTGAAACCCATCACTAACCTCCTTTGAGTTGTTGATGTGTTTACATCGACCAAGAGAGGATAGCGCATTTTAGTCGTTGTTGACGTGTTAACATTAAATTGTCCAAATGCGACAAAGGCTTCACATTGTGTCTATCTCTCGACACCATTGCGCGATTGCCTTATTAACTTAGGAGGTAGCAGCCGTTTTGGATGCCAAATTAACGATAGTCGACGTAACCGGATCGACCAACGATGACCTGCTCGAAGCAGGAAAACAGGGAGCGCCGCACGGCACAGGACTTGCCGCCCGGGCTCAAACAGCAGGACGCGGCCGGCGCGGGCACAAGTGGGACTCAACCGTCGGCAACTTATTGCTTTCGATTGTCCTGCGCCCATGCGTTAATCCTGCAAAGTTCTCTGGTCTTGCCGCCGTCAGCGGCCTAGCGGTGCTCGAGGCACTCGAAAAACAGGGTCTTGCAAACGAGATTGGCCTCAAATGGCCCAACGACCTGGTCGCGCGTGGACGCAAACTCGGCGGCATTCTGGTCGAGACCGCACGCGATAACGAAGGCAAACCTTTCGCCGTCTGCGGCATTGGCGTCAATGTGAACTATGCGCCCCAAGAGGTGCCCGATGGCGGCCTGCCGGCAATCGGTCTCTCGGACCTTAACGAGAACGTTCCCGCCGTCGACAAGCTCCTCGATGAGGTCTATCACGCCGTTATAGACGCTGTAGATGCCTGGGCAGAACGCCTCAACGCCTTGGAAGAAGATGCCGGTCCGCTCGCGCCCGTCCACGACGAATATATCGCTCACCTTAATTGGATCGGGGAGCGCGTTATCGCCCGCTCCCCCGCTGGGGACGAGCTGGCGTGTGGCATCTTTCAAACGGTCGATGGCTTTGGTCGCGCGTGCATCGAAACGAAAGACGGCTTGCGATCCTTCCATTTTGAGGAGGCATCGCTGCGTCCCGCAAGCGAATAGGGCGCCACAGCCAGCCGCTCGACAGCCTTACCCGGCGGTCCAATCCCATCATGCTAAACAAAAGGGCCCCGCTACCGTAACGGCAGCGGGGCCCTTTAAGCTATGAGCGATATCGCTTAGAGCTTGATGTCGATGTCGACGCCAGCGGGGAGGTCGAGACGCATGAGCGAATCAACGGTGCCCGAGGTGGGGTCGAGGATGTCGATAAGGCGCTTGTGGGTGCGCATCTCGAACTGCTCACGGGAGTCCTTGTTCACGTGCGGCGAGCGGATAACCGTGTACAGGTTGCGCTCGGTGGGCAGGGGGACAGGACCGGAAACGCGAGCGCCGGTCTTCTGAGCGGTCTCGACGATGAGCTTCGCGGACTGATCGACGACCTCGTGATCATAGCCCTTGAGGCGAATGCGGATCTTCTGGGTAGCCAACTTAAACCTCCAAAGAGTGCGAGAGATGTTCTCGCGGATTACGTAACAGGGAGCTCGAACTTAGGCGTTCTTGCTCATGACCTCGTCCACGATGGACTTGGGCGCGGGCTCATAAGAGTCGAACTGCATCGTGTAGGATGCACGGCCCTGGGTCTGGGAGCGAAGGTCGGTAGCGTAACCGAACATCTCGCCCAGCGGCACCTTGGCACGGATGAGCTTGCTGTTCTTGCGATCCTCCATGCCCTCGATCTTGCCGCGGCGACCGGAGAGGTTGCCCATAACGTCGCCCATGTACTGCTCGGGGGTCTCAACCTCGACAGCCATGATCGGCTCGAGCAGCTGCGGATCGGACTTCTTGAGGGCGTCCTTGATAGCCATGGAACCGGCGATCTTGAAGGCGGCCTCGGAGGAGTCGACCTCGTGGTAAGAACCGTCGAACAGGGTGACCTTAACGTCGAGGACCGGGAAGCCGGCGATAACACCGGTGTTCAGGGCCTCCTGGATGCCCTTGTCGATGGACGGGATGTACTCCTTGGGCACGACGCCGCCGACGATAGCGTTGACGAACTCGTAGCCGAAGCCCTCCTCCATCTTCTCGAGCTTGATGACAGCGTGGCCGTACTGACCGCGACCGCCGGACTGACGGACGAACTTGCCCTCAGCCTTCTCGACGTCGTGACCAGCGGTCTCGCGGTAGGCAACCTGGGGCTTACCAACGTTAGCGTCAACCTTGAACTCACGGAGCAGACGGTCGACGATGATCTCGAGGTGCAGCTCGCCCATGCCGGCGATGATGGTCTGGCCGGTCTCGTGGTTGGTGGACACCTGGAAGGTCGGGTCCTCCTCGGCGAGCTTGGTCAGAGCCAGGGACATCTTGTCCTGCTCGGCCTTGGTCTTGGGCTCGATGGCAACGTCGATAACGGGCTTAGCGAACTCGATCTTCTCGAGGACGATCTCCTTGCCCTCGGCGCACAGGGTGTCACCGGTGGTGGAGTTCTTGAAGCCGACGCAAGCGACGATGTCGCCGGCGGCAGCGTCGTCACGGTCGATACGCTCGGCGGCGTTCATCTCGAGGATGCGGCCGAGGCGCTCACGCTGACCGTTGGAAGCGTTGACAACGTAGGAGCCGGACTCGGCGCGGCCGGAGTAAACGCGGACGTAGGTGAGCTTACCGACGAACGGGTCGGTCATGATCTTGAAGACCAGGCCGGAGAAGGGCTCGTCGAAGGAAGGATGACGCTGGATCTCCTCGCCGGTGTCCGGATCGGTACCGGTGACGGCCTCGACGTCGAGCGGGCTGGGCAGGTAGTCGACGACAGCGTCGAGCAGCTCCTGGACGCCCTTGTTCTTGTAGGCGGAGCCCACGAAGACGAGGTTGAGCTCGTTGGCCAGAACGCCCTTACGCAGAGCAGCCTTGAGCTCCTCGACGGTGAAGTCCTCCTCCATGAGGATCTTCTCCATGAGCTCGTCGTCAAAGCTGGCAGCAGCGTCAAGGAGCTCCTCGCGCTTGGTGGCAGCGATGTCAGCAAACTCAGCCGGGATCTCGTCCATCGGCTCGGGGTAGGTCATGCCCTTGTCGTCGGCCTTGAAGTCCCATGCGGTCATGGTGACCAGGTCGATAACGCCCCAGAAGTTGTCCTCGGCGCCCATCGGGACCTGAGCGGCCACGGCGTTAGCGTCGAGACGATCCTTCATGGTCTCGATAGCGTTGAAGAAGTCAGCGCCCACGCGGTCATACTTGTTGATGAAGGCGATGCGGGGGACGTTGAAGGTAGAAGCCTGACGCCAAACGGTCTCAGACTGGGGCTGAACGCCGGCAACGGCGTCGAAGACGGCGACAGCACCATCGAGGACGCGCAGGCAGCGCTCGACCTCGGCGGTGAAGTCAACGTGGCCCGGGGTGTCGATGATCTGGATGCGGTAGTCCTT
>CAJKEF010000207.1 GCA_905198825.1 uncultured Collinsella sp.
CAGCCGCCTTGTTTCCCGCGACCACACCGCCTGTCATTTCGAGTTTGGGATTCGTGCCTGCTATGCATAGGCCACCGCCCCAGCCACCGCCGTTGCCGTTGGTGACGTAACCGCCAGAAATATAAACAGCGCCCTGAGAGAAAATAACGTGGCCGTCGTTGCCCAGGGCACGAGGCGTTGTGATCATGCCACCCTTAAGGTTTAGCGTGCTATCTTTCTCAACGGAAATGACTCGATTTACATAGCCCTCTTTGCATGCAACGATAGCGCCGAAATCGGCAACAGTGTGCTGGTAGGTCGTTTCGCTAGTACCAAAACCGTTAGGCGTGCTTTCAGTTACGTAGTATGTGAGTGATTGTGGAACACTTCCACTTAGCTGCATCATTGCTTGCTGACCAGGTTCACTACTGGTAGCTTCAGTCTGCAAGTCCTCCGCCGTACCTTCGACAGTTAGCGTAGAGCCATTTGAAATTGTGATAAATGCACGAACAGGATCGCTGGTGCCCTTGTCACTGTTACCGCTGCTGTAATAAAGCTTGTGATTCGCAAGGTCGATTGTAGTATTTTGCCTGATAGTGATTGACTCACTTGAACTAATGTCAGCCGCAAGACGTAGTTTATCGGGTTTAGTCGGGGCGTTAAGGTACGTTGTCAGGTCTCCGTCACTCGTCAGCAGCGTGTACCCATCCTTATCTCTTTGAAGTCCCGGAACCTCACCTTCATTTGCAACAGTAGCGGCCTTATAGACAGACTGCCCATCATCCGCGGGCTGCGCAGTGCTCTCGGCTCCCGTGTCATCAGACAACGGGGGCGTCCCGAGAGCATCGTCGCCAGACTCGCCACCCTCAGCGTCGTCACTATTCTGGTTTTCGGTATCCCCGTTGTTGGTGTTGTCTACATCAGTAGACTCACTTGAGGAACCCCCCCCCATCACAGTTTCCTCGGTAGAAACTGTCTGGGCATCATTGGCAATGGCCTGCGAGATCGGGGGCATGACGAGCGACAGTACCAGGCTCAACACGGAGGCTCCGCACAAAACGCCTGCCAGTACACGGCGCGTCGCTTTTTTACTCTGCTTAGTTTTCTTAGTTTTTTCTGAATTCGCTTTCATCGATGTCTCCTCCCCAAGAGACCGCGATCTTGCTCTTTCACTATCAAACGTATCTGCGCAACCTGTAATTGCGCACGCTTATAGTACATATTGTAACGATTGTTTGAACATCTAAGCAAAAATACCGATAGTTTTGTAGCGAATTCTCAATTCTCTTGACATTTGCTCAGATTTACCTTCGTTTATTCGCTATGAAATATCTATTTCTGCTGGTAATTAAGCCAGTTATCAGTTTTTTAATAGCATTTTATTTATTTGCACAACATTTTGCTCAAGAGCATGCATCCTGCGAACGGTCGAAAATCGACCGTGAACGGTAGGTCATTAACCGGGAGGAATAGACTACCAAATTGATGGGAATATCTTTATTTCATCGGTAGTTAGAAGCGTAATGTTCAGACAACCATATCTGAATTTTCGCGCAGATTTTAGGTATCAATTCGCCCAAATCGCCTGAGGCCACCACAAAGGTGCCTGCCCCCCTTTGTGGTGGTTCTCCCCCTGCGCTACAGCAGATGCTCCTCGATAAAGATCGCGATGCCGTCTTTGTCGTTACTTGCGGTTACAAAGTCGGCGGCGGCACGGGTGGCGTCGCTGCCGTTTGCCATGGCCACGCCCACGCCGGCGTCAGCCACCATGCAGGTGTCGTTGTCCGCATCGCCAAACACGCAGATGTTCTGGAGCTCCATGTCGTTGAGCTCCGCCACGCGCACAAGGCCGCGCGTCTTGGACACGCGCGGATCCATGAACTCGTAGAGCCGCTGCGTGGTTTGCAGAGCCGCCGCCTTAACAGTGTTATCGGCAAACGTCGACGCCCGCTCAATCACCCGCGGCATTACCTCGGGCGCCATGGTAAACATCACCTTGGTCTGCGGCTCGCGCAAAAACTCGGCAAAGTCGACCACCTGGTAGGGCACTCCGTCGACACGCGACAGGTGCTCGACGCACGCGTTGCTCTCGGGCACGTAGAACACGCCGTCTCGGGGGCAGACGGGTGTTGCCGGAAGGTCCGCCATGTGCCTGCAGATGCGCGCGATGGTCTCGCCCGGCAGCGGATAGCTCAGCTCGTTGATGTCGTGCGCGCGGTCGATGACCTCGGCGCCACCGCAGCCCACCATCACGTCTACCAGGCCTTCGATGCCCCAGAGCTCGTACATGGCCTCGGTCGCGTGGGCGTCGCGCCCGGTGCACAGGCCAAAGAGCACGCCGCGCTCGCGCAGGGCGCGGATCGCCGCCACGGTGCGCGGGGACACCGTGTGCTGGCTCGTGAGCAGCGTGCCGTCGATATCGCAGAACACGGCTTTGATGTGGCTGAAGGTGGTGTCCATGGGGGCCTTTCTGGGTTGTGCGGCGGTGTGGGGTGTATTCGTGAACGGCGTACATGGTATACCAAGGCGCAGCCGCGGCCCGTCAAAGCAAAAACCACCACAAAGGTGCCTGGCCCCCTTGTGGTGGCCGAACCCGCAGGATGGCCTGGCCCGGGGCGCAATCCATCACAACATTCGACGTTTTTCGGCAAAATTGCGATTTTCGCTGAATGTTGTGATGGTTTTTACTGCAAAGCAAAAACCATCACAAAGGTGCCTGGCCCCTCTGTGGTGGAAATGACGTTTGCCCAGATAAAACCTGCCAAAACAAACCTGTCCCTTTTTGGCAGGTTTTAGGCCAGATGATCTTGGATGAGGTCGCAGATGGCTCGGGCGTCGTTGATGTTGATGGCTCGGGTCGCAAAGCCGGCGTCGAAGGCCTGACGCGCCAGGGCCTCGTTGCAGGCAAGGGCCAGCGTGTGGCCATCGACCAGGTCGAGCGAGCTCTTGCCGCGCAGACGGTCGACACCGGAGCGCGCGACGACGATGTTGTCGAAGCCCTCGGTCTTGTAGCCCTCGATGATCACCACGTCGACATCGTTGTAGCGCGACAGCAGCTCGCGCGCGGGCATCTCGTCCTCCTCGCGCGTGTCGGCGTACTCCGCCCAGCGCGTGGCGCAGATAAGGCCCACGTGCTTGGATCCGGCCTGGTGATGGCGCCAGGTGTCCTTAGCGGGCACGTCGATATCAAAGCCGTGATGCCCGTGATGCTTGAGTGAACCCACGCGCAAGCCGCGACGGGTGAGCTCGGCGATAACCTTCTCGACGAGCGTGGTCTTGCCCGAGTTTTGGTAGCCGATAAACGCGATCGCGGGGACGGCCGGTGCCAGAGTTGCGGGCGCGGCGACGGGTGCGCTCGCGGGTGCAACACCGTCAGCAGCCATGGCCTCAACAGCAGCGGCTTGACGTTCGGCACGATTCCACACGCCCGAGCGGCCGCCCTCCTTGTGCAGCAGACGAACGTCGACGATCTCCATGCCGCGATCGACCGCCTTGCACATGTCATAGATCGTTAG
>CAJKEF010000208.1 GCA_905198825.1 uncultured Collinsella sp.
ATGTCCTGGATGCGGTGGAGGAACCACTGGTCGATGCGGGTGAGCTCGAAGACGCGCTCCAGCGTCATGCCCGTGTGGCGGGCGAGCACCTCTCCGGTGATGTCGCGGATACGCATGAGGTCGTCGGCGCGAGCCTTGACGGAAAGGGCGCTGCCGCCAAGGCCGCCGCCGATGAGCGGGTCATGGATCATGACGCGACTGTGCGGAAGCATTTCTCGCCGAGCGCCAGAGACAAAGACCAGTGCCGCCATGCTTGCGGCCATGCCCAGGCAGATGGTGGTGACGGGGCAGGAGAGCGTCTGCATAACGTCGTAGAGCGCAAGGCCGGACTGGACCTCGCCGCCCGGGCTGTTGATGAACATCTTGATGGGAGCGACGGCGTCGGCACGCTGCAGGTAGAGCAGGTTCCTGATGAGGATGGCGGCCGACTCGGCGTCGATGGGGCCGCAGAGCTCCAGCTCGCGGTTGGCAAGCATCTGGTCACGCACGTCGAAGCGGCAGATGCCCTCGCAGGTCTCTTGCAGGACCTGCGGCTGGTAAAGGGGGTAGATGGGTTGGCTCATGGGAAGCTCCTTCCAGAGGTTTGGCCGGTCGCAGGTGCGCGACCGGACAGCGTTTGGGTAGCAGTCATGGTTAGCTGCCATATTTTTTCTCTGGATTGTGGAGCTTCCGCCACATACGTCTGGGCGGTGAGCGTATTACGCACTTTAGCACATCGGCCGGACGGTTGCACGAGTTTTTTCTGACGAGAAGGGCACTCCTTTGGGCGCCGCAAATACCGACCTGGGTATTCTCCGGCCAATACCCAAGTCGGCTTTTCTCACCAGATGACCGCTAATCCCGACCTGGGTATCCGCTTTTGGACACCCAGCTCGGTTTTTGTGGCACTGCCACCTCTGCGGCAGCCCGCTCCGCCTCCAGCCATTCGTGGCGACTCCGTCGCGGCTCTTGCCCTGGAGCGCGCTCATCGGCAAGGACATCACCGACAGCTCCCTCAAGCACCACCTGGCCTTCGCCCGCGCCAACGGCGCGACCCAGATCGTCGAGGAGCACAAGGCGGAGGAGGCACGCACCAAGCAGCACCGCGATCGCATGGAGCTGATAGGGGAAGAGCAGCCCTGCTGTTGATATCTGCCACAGTACTGATGCAGCTACTCAAGTTACTAGTGACTTTTACTGTGGTACTAGTGACTTTTACTGTGGTACTAGTGACTTTTACTACGTTACTAGTGATATTTACTGTGGTACTAGTGCAGCAGTTCCTTATACTAGTGACATGCGAAATGTGAGGAGGGGACGCTCATGCACATCACAAACGAGGAGGAACTTGTTTCTGCCGTTAATAAAATGCGGATGGCGGGAACTGACCTTACCGAATATGAGCTCAAGAGCGCCAGCGGTGGCATCCCCAAGGAAACTGCCGAATCTATTTCTGCGTTCGCCAACTCTTCTGGAGGCGTCATAGTCTTTGGCATACGCGAGAGCGGTGGTTTTCATGCCGTAGATATTGACGCTAAGTCAGTCCAAGCGGGTGCTGCGCAGGCCGCTCGCGAACTCGTCGAGCCCCCACAAGCTGTCGAGATTCTTGTCCTTGAGTTTGAGAGCAAGCCCGTAGTCGTCGTTAACGTGTCCGAAGCACCGGTAAGGGAAAAACCCTGCTATGTGAAGAAGTATGGGCAGATCAATGGCTCGTATATTCGAACGGGTGATGGCGACCACAGGATGTCTCTATATGAGATAGATCGCTTTACCGAAAACCAATTGAGGGCGGCTCGCAACGATATTGCCGTTGCAAAAGAGGCCACGACTGATGATTTTGACAACGGCCTTCTGGAAGGGTGGTTCGCTCGGGTTCGCGCTACATCTTTTGGCAGATCGGCGACTATGAGCAATGAAGAGCTCATGGCCAATCGACGGGTCATCGACTATGACGAAAATGGCGTCGCTCGCCCTACGATTGCCGGCCTGCTTTCCTTTGCCGAGTATCCGCAAAAGTACTATCCGCGGCTCAATGTTGTGTTCACGTCTTATCCGACCTCGCGCAAGGGTGAAACTGGGCCTGGCGGCCAGCGTTTCTCTGACACCGTGAATATTGATGGTCCAATTCCTGCAATGGTTGTCGAGACGGTAAGAGCAGTTTCCAGAAACATGAAGCATGGGGCAATCGTCAAGGGCGCCCTGCGCGAGAACGTACCCGATTATCCACTTCCTGCAGTGCGCGAGGCGGTGGCCAACGCGCTCATGCACAGGGACTACTCCGTCGAAGGACAGGGGACACCTGTGACCGTCGACCTTTACCCAGACCGTCTCGAAATCTCCAATCCCGGAGGTCTCTTCGGCATTTTGACCATAGAAAAACTCGGCACCAGCGGCGCCACGGCATCAAGAAACCAGTTCCTTTCGCGCATCCTCGAAGACGTTCCCTACGCCGATTATGACGGTCGGGTTGGCCGTGTCGTTGAGAACAGGGGGTCTGGGTATCCGACTATCAACCGCGAGCTTGAGGAAGCCCTCATGCCCAACCCCATTTCGCGCAGCTCGCTCGATGGATTCCAAATCGTCTTGCGACATCGCAAGATGACCGAGCAAGAAGGCAAGGCCTACTCGAAGAACAACGTCGAGGACGCCATTCTCGCATTCCTCTCTGAGCGCGAGAGCGCGAGTGCCTCGGAAATCGCGAGGGCTTCGGGAATTGGCGTTAAAACAATCAGGGGGTACATATCGAAGCTCCTCGACGATGGAACCTTGGATGCCATCGGCACGCGGAATAGCCCGAAACGCAGATACAGGCTTAGTAGGTAAGGGCAGGCGAGACAGGCGGCTTGCAGGAGCGTGATAATCCTCAAGCGCCGAGCACCTCAACCGCATGGAAGGCTAAAGGAACGCCCGTCCCACGAGTTGCGCATCGGACGGGCGACCTTTGGCTTATGCAATCAGTCGGCTATTCCTCGTAGAGCACTGTGTCTCCCGCCGTCACGCGGCACGGCATATGCTTGCGAGAGATGTCGATGTACCTATAACGAGGATCCTTGTTTGGACCGGGCACGATGGTCTTTATGACCAGCAGGCCAATCTCGTACCATTCCTCGTAGCCAGGCAGGTTTCGCGCATCCTCCCCAGAGCTCCACTCACCGTTGTCCTCCCACTCCCCCGTGTCACAATGGCAAACATAGGAGTCACCCTCTGCGAAGGTAATAACGAGCGGAGTCGTTTCGTTGGCAAGGCTAAATCGCTCGATTTCGCCAATCGCCTTTTCTCTCTTCTCATTGAGGTTCATCGATCGCGCCCCCGACCCCGCATAGCCCAACAACGCCCCCGCGTCGTCGATAAAGGAATCGAGCACCGGTAGGGGTTGTGTGCTAAACGTTGGTGTCAGCACCCCGGAAATGGAGCGTAGCCACCGCCTAGACGCTGAGACGACAGGAAATGACCGCGTGGACCCTATGACGCACAAGGCGCCCGCGATGTCCCTC
>CAJKEF010000209.1 GCA_905198825.1 uncultured Collinsella sp.
GGCGGGCGAGCAACTGGGCGCACAGCTCGCGGCCGACGTGGAACATACCCGCGAGGTCCAAGAAGAGCTGCTCTTTGAGATGCTCGACTCCAACAAGGACACCCCCTATGGCCGCGAGCACGGCTTTGCGGACATCAAGACCGTTGAGGACTTTAAGAAGCTCCCGTATACCACCTACGATGACTACGCAGGCTATATCTACGAGGTTATGGAGCACGGCACGCGCGGTGTGGTGACAACCGAGGAGATCGTGCACTTCAACGAGACCTCGGGCACCATGGGCAACCCCAAGGGCATCCCGTATACCAAGCGCATGGCCGAGATCCTCATGGGCTACTCCGGTGCCTTTACGATCAGTATGGCTGCCAAGGAGCTTGGAGGCATCGATGCTCTTACGCGGGGCCGCGCCTTCTGTACCATGGAGGGCCATGTCAATACCCTCAAGAGCGGCATCACGTTCGGCTCACTTTCGTGCAAGGCCACCAGCGATAACCGCCAGTACCTGTCCGCCACGACCACGAGTCCCGATGCGGCCGTGTTTGCCAAGGCGGGGACCGACACGCGCTACCTTCACGCGCGTTATGCCGTGGCCGAGAAGTCGATTACCGAGATCAGCTGCGTGTTTATCACCAACCTCCTCGACCTCATGCGTTACGTCGAGGATAGGTGGCAGATGCTCGTGCACGATATCGAGACGGGCACCATCGACCCCTCGATTCAGCTACCCGCTGACGTGCGTGCCCAGCTTGAGGGCGCGCTCAAGCCCATGCCGGAGCGCGCGGCGGAGCTGCGCCAGATCTTTGAGGGCGGTTTCGATGCGCCGGTGGCGAGCCTCATGTGGCCCCAGCTCGTGCTTATCCGCTCGGTGGCGGGCGGCGGCTTTGCGCCCTACACGGAGCGCCTGCGCCGCTTCTTGGGCGATGGGGTGCACCTGCTCTATACCGGTTACTCGGCATCGGAAGGCGCGTTCTCGGTGCCCTTTGAGCTCGACAATCCCTCGAGCGTCTTTTTGCCCCGCTCGGTCTATTTTGAGTTCGTGCCGGTGGAAAACCCCGATTACGACCATACCCTTGGGCTTGAGGACCTGGAGGAGGGTAAGGACTACGAGGTCATCATCACGAGCCGTAGCGGCTTCTACCGCTATAAGATGCGCGATGCCATCCATGTGACGGGACATCGCGGAACGTGTCCCACGATGGAGTTTCTCTATCGCTTGGATCAGACCGTCAACATGAAGGGCGAGAAGACTACCGAGGCGGTGTTGCGCGGCGTGGCCGATCGTGTGTCGGCACGTATGGGCCTTGACCTGGTCGACTTTAGCGTATATCCGGACGTTGACGTGCACCCGCCCCGCTATGAGTTTTTGTACGAGTTCTATCACGCCGACCATGACGCCATCGATATGGACGAGCTTTCGCGCGCGACCGACGAGGAGCTCCGCGCGGGCAACTACGATGTGGACTATATGACTGAGGACGGCGACTTTGCCCCGGCGAGCGCTCTCGTGCTCAATGATGAGACCAACCAACTGTGGGTCGAAATGCTGGTGATGCGCGGCAAGGCGCCCAACCAGATCAAGCCCGTCCATATCATCGACACCGAGCAAAAGCGTCGCTTCTTCTACGCGCTCGTCGATCACGATGTTCGCGCATAAGGGGGAGGAGCTTCCGCGTGTGGTTGAGGGCGCCAACGACGCCCTCATCAAGCGCGTGTTTCGCTCCTATGTGGCCATTACCATCCTCATCACGCTTTCCGCGACGCTCGGCATGATGATCGATACGGCGCTTGCGGGCAACTTCATTGGGCCCGACGCGGTCGCCGCTATCGGCATGGCGTCTTCGCTGCTCATCTTGATCTCGGGTTTGGCGGGCGTGTTCTCGGCAGGCAGCATGACGCTCGTTGCCCGTGCGCGCGGCATGCGCGACGACGATGCGGTGCGCGCGTACTTTAGCGTGACGGTCATCGCTTCGCTTGCGATGGGTATCGTGCTCTCGGTGGCAGGCGTGGCGGGAGCCGACGCCATCGCGGATATCTTTGGTGCGCGTACAGGCGTGCTGCACGAGGACACCGCGGCTTTTATCCGCGGGCTTTCGTTGGGCAGCTTTGCCATCGTGGGCACCTCGGTGATGATGGGGCTCACCCGCATTGACGGGGCGGCAACGCTTGGGCTTGTGGCCATCGTGGCGATGAGTGTGCTCGACGTGGTCGGCAACCTCATCGCCATCCTGGTGCTCGATGCGGGGACCTTTGGCATGGGATGTGCTACGGCGTTTGCCTACGTGGTGGCGCTTGCTATCTGCTGTTCGCATATGCTGAGCCCCAAGTGCACGCTCAAGCTTGTGAGCCCGTGCGGGCATATGCGCGAGCTCGCCGAGGTCGTCAACACCGGTATGCCCGATTCGGTCATGCGATTCTCGGCCACGGCGCGCACGTTTCTGTTTAACCGCGTGCTTATGCTCGTGGCCGGGGCCTCGGCCGTCACGGCCTTGTCGATGCTCTCGAGCGTGAGCACCTTCCTCTCCGCCATCACCGTGGGCGTGGGGGAGACGGCGGTGCTGCTATTCTCCATCTTCTACGGCGAGCGCGACCGGGCGTCGCTGACCGCCACGGCGCGCGTGGCGCTCCGTTTGGGGCTCGTGCTGTGCATCGTTGTGTGCGGCATCGTGTTTGTGACAGCCGAGCAGGTCGTGGCCATCTTTGGCCTGGCGGGGACGGATGCGTTTGGATACGGCGTTGCCGCCGTGCGCTTCTTCTGCCTGTCGGTGCCTATCGACCTGGTACTCCAGGTACTCGGCAACTTCTATCGAAGCTGCGGCAACGTCGCCGCGTCCAACGCGATTGCTTTTGGGCAGTCGGTGGGAGGACAAGCCGCGATCGCCGCCGTCACGGTGGGCGTCTTGGGAGTCGACGGCATCTGGCTTGCTTTCCCTGCGGGCGAGCTCCTTGTTCTGGCATTCGTACTCGTCTGGACTGCGCGTAAGCGCGCTCGCGCAGGTGAGCGCGGCGGCAACCTGGTGGAGCGCTCGCTGGCGTTTCCGCCTGATATGCAGGATGCTACCGAGGTTTCTGCTTCGTTTTTTGGGCGCGGAGATGCCTCGATGGCGCCTGAGCTGTCGGATCGCGTGGGCACCTGGTGCCGCGAGGCGGGCCTCGATGCCAAGAGGAGTTATCTGGTGGCCCTGGCCTGCGAGGAGATGGCCCATAACGTGGCCGATCACGGCGTGGGCAAGGGCGAGGCCGAGGTGGATATCAAGGTGGTCCTGCGTGCAGACGGCGCTCTGGTGCTTCGCATCCGCGACAATGGGCGCGCCTTCAACCCACTCGACTACGACCTGGAGGCAGGCGATAGTCTTGGCTGCATCGGCATCAAGCTCGTGCGGTCCCTGATCGCCGATCTCGAGTACCAAAACGTGCTCGGACTCAACAATACGGTGGCAACGTTGAAACCCTAGTGCACACCTAG
>CAJKEF010000210.1 GCA_905198825.1 uncultured Collinsella sp.
GTGTTCGATGCTCTCGCCGATCCCGACAAGATCGTGCTGGTGCAGATCGCGCCGGCCGTGCGCAGCGCCTGGGGCGAGGAGCTCGGCATTCCGCGCGAGGAGGCCACCGTCGAGCGCCTGGCGTGCGCGCTGCGTCGCATGGGCTTTGAGTACGTGTTTGACACCGATTTCTCGGCCGACCTCACCATTATGGAGGAGGGCTCCGAGCTGCTCGAACGCCTGGGTAAGGCCGCCAAGGGCGAGGGCGACAGCCGCGGCTGGCCCATGTTTACGAGCTGCTGCCCGGGCTGGGTGCGCTTTGTGAAGGCACGTTACCCCGAGTTTTTCGACAGCCTGTCCACGTCAAAGTCGCCGCAGCAGATGTTCGGCGCCATCGCCAAGACATACTACGCCAAGGTGCTGGGCGTGGAGCCCGAGCGCTTGTTCGTGGTGTCCGTGATGCCGTGCACGGCCAAGAAGGCCGAGTGTGCGCTGCCGAGCATGGTGGGCGAGGACGGCACGCCCGACGTGGACGTTGCGCTGACGGTGCGCGAGATGGTGCGCATGATCCGCGCGAGCCACGTGAGCGTGGATACGCTGGTTGAGGAGCCGCTCGATACGCCGCTGGGCTTTGGCACGGGCGCGGGTGTGATCTTTGGCGCCACGGGCGGCGTGATGGAGGCCGCCGTGCGCTCGGCATATTACCTGGTGACGGGCAAGAATCCCGATGCGGACTTCTTTACCGACGTGCGTGGCCTGGATGGCTGGAAGGAAGCCGTCGCCGATATCGATGGCACCAAGGTGCGCGTCGCCGTGGCGCACGGGCTGGGCAACGCCGCCCGCCTGCTCGACGCGATTCGCGACGGCCGTGTGAGCTATGACTTCGTTGAGGTCATGGCGTGCCCGGGTGGCTGCGTCGGCGGCGGCGGTCAGCCCATCCACGACGGCTGCGAGCTGGCAGCCGAGCGCGGTCAGGTGCTGTGGGGCCTGGATGCCGCTGCGGACATTCGCTTCTCGCACGAGAATCCCGATGTCCAGGCGTGCTACCGCGAGTTCTTGGGCGAGCCGCTCTCGCCGCTGGCTGAGGAATTGCTGCATACCGACCATCACGCATGGACGATGCCCAACGAGGGGACGTGCTAGCGATGCGCGCGTTTGATTTTGAAATGTCGCGCCGGGGGTTTGCCTCGGCGCTTGCCGCGGGCGCCCTGTCGCTTGCGCTCGCGGGCTGTGGTGGCGGAGCTGCGGGGGCGGGGTCTGCTGCGGGCTCGGCTGCCACGGACGGCGCCGGTGCTGCCGCAGAGCCGGTCGAGGTGCACGTCGCGTCGCTCAAGGGTCCGACCTCGATTGGCCTGGTGCAGTTTATGGACCAGGCTGCCGACGGTGCCACGGACAACGAGTTCGACTTTGCGATCAACACTGCCGCCGACGAGATCGTGCCCAAGGTGATTCAGGGCGATATCGACATTGCCCTGGTGCCCGCCAACGTGGCGAGCGTGCTTTACAACAAGACCGAGGGCGCGGTACAGGTCATCGACATCAACACGCTGGGCGTGCTGAACGTGGTGACGGGCGACGCGGACGTGACCTCGTTTGGCGACCTGGCGGGTCGCACCGTCTACATGACGGGCAAGGGCACCACGCCGGAGTACGTCATGAACTACCTGCTGGAGCGCGCGGGCCTGACCGGCCAGGTGACGCTCGAGTTTAAGAGCGAGCCCACCGAGGTGCTGTCGGCCCTGCTTGCCGACCCATCCGCCGTGGGCGTGCTGCCGGAGCCGTTCAAGACCGCTGCCATCGCCAAGAGCGAAGGCAAGCTGTCGGCGCCGGTAAGTCTGACCGATGTGTGGGACGAGCTGGCAGGTGACACGGGCTCGCGCTTGCTGACGGGCGTGACCGTGGTGCGCCGTGCCTTTGCCGAGGAACATCCCGAGGCCGTGGCGGAATTCCTGAGCTGCCATGCGGCGAGCGTGAAGGCCGTCAATGCGGCGCCGGCAGACTGGGCGCAGGCCGTGGTCGATGCGGGCATCGTGGATAACGCCACGATTGCCGAAAAGGCGATTCCCGGGTGCATGCTCGTGTGCCAGACGGGGGAGGATATGAAGGCGGCGCTCGGTGGGTACCTGCAGGTGCTGGCCGATGCAGACCTGAGCGCCGTGGGCGGCAAGCTCCCGGCTGACGATTTCTACTACATGGAGTAGCCCGTGTGTGCGTTTGCTCGACACATGACAAAGCGTATGAAGGCGGTGGCGGCAGCAGGTGCCGTTGCCGCCTTTTGGCTTGCCGTGTGGGCCTTCGCGGCGGCGCTGGTGGCACAGCCTCTGATTTTGCCGGGTCCGGGCGCTGTTGTGGTTGCGTTGCTGCGGCTGGTATGCGATGCCGGCACGTGGGCGATTCTGGCGGGCTCGGGTGTGCGGATTCTAGGCGGTTTGGCGCTTGCCGCGGTGTGCGGTGGTTTGCTGGCCGGAATTTCGTCGCGCTCGCGGGCGTTTGCCCGCTTGGTGGCTCCGGCGCTTTCGTTTGTTAAGGCGACGCCGGTTGCCTGCGTGGTGGTCCTGCTGCTCATTTGGCTGGGGTCGGCGCGCGTAAGCATTGCGGCGGTCTTTTTGATGGCGCTGCCGGGAGTGTATTTTTCGCTGGTCGAGGGCTTGACGCAAGCGGATAAACCGCTGGAGCAGATGTTTCGTCTGCATGGCGTGCGGGGTTGGCGACTGTTTTGTGCCCACACCTGGCGCGAAGTCCTGCCATTTGTGCTTTCGTGCGCCCGTGCTGTGATTGGCATGAGCTGGAAGGCCGGCGTGGCGGCGGAGCTGATCGGCATGGCGGCGGGCACCGTGGGTGAGCGCATCTATCAGGCAAAGCTGTTGATCGAGACGGCTGATCTGCTGGCGTGGACCGTGCTGGTCGTTGCCGCCTCGTGGGCGTGTGAGCGCGTGCTGGTGTGGTCGCTGCGGGTTTCGGGACCCGTGGCATGGCGTGTTGCCGTGCGGGCGCATGGACATGGACTGCGCGGGCGTGCGGGGGCCGCGAGCGATGGCGCTTCGGCGGAGCTTGCGCTTGCCGTGGGCGATCGCGCGCCCTGGGCGCCGGCGCTGGGCGGTCTGGTGCTTCGTGTGCCCACCGGCGGGCGTACCTGCGTGATGGGCGCCTCGGGGGTGGGCAAGTCGACGTTGCTCGCGCTAGCGGCGGGGGAGTGCGCACCGTGCTCGATGGTGTTTCAGGATGTGCGCCTGGTCGAGGACGCTTCTGCTCTGGATAATGTGCTGGTGTGCGCCGACGCGCGCGTGGACGCCTCGAGTGCCGCGGCCCTGTTGCGCCTGCTGGTGCCGGGGATCGATGTGCATGCCCGCGTGGCCGAGTTCTCGGGCGGGCAGCGCCGTCGCGTCGAGATTGCCCGAGCCCTGCTGTGCCCGGGCGGCGCAGTGATTCTGGACGAGCCCTTTACCGGCCTGGATGCCGCCGCGCGCGATGCGACGGCCGAGG
>CAJKEF010000211.1 GCA_905198825.1 uncultured Collinsella sp.
CAATACAGAAGATATCAGTGCGGATTGTTGCCGGCTGGTCGCTGGCCTACGGTGGCGACGGTTCCAGTCCGTTTATTGGCGGCTTTGACCAGCTGCTGTGCCTGCCGGTGCTCAACCGCGTGCTGCAGGCGGCCGAGGGCAATGCCGCGGACGGCGCCGTCTACCCTCAGATCATCAACATCGCCTTCCAAATGGCGTTTGCCATGATCACCGCCGCTATCGTTACGGGCAGTCTGGCAGGCCGCGTTAAGTTTGGTGCCATGACGGCCTTCCTGGGCATTTGGCTGCTCGTGGTCTATGCGCCGCTCGCCCACATGGTTTGGGGCGGCGATGGCTCCTTTATCGGCGACATCATCGGCGCGCTCGACTTTGCCGGCGGCGACGTGGTGCACATTTCGTCCGGTCTGACGGGCCTGATCCTCTGCTTAATGCTCGGCCGTCGTCGCGGCTTTGGCATGGTGAGCTACCGTCCGCATAACGTGCCGTTTGTGGCGTTGGGCGCCGGCCTGCTTTGGTTTGGCTGGTTTGGCTTTAACGGCGGCAGCGAGTTTAAGGCCGACGCCGTGGCGGCACTCGCCATCCTCAACACCGTGACGGCCAGCGCGGCGGGCATGGTCTCGTGGCTTGCCGTCGAGCGCGTGCACACCGGTCGCCCCACGCTGGTGGGTGCCAGCACCGGTCTGGTTGCGGGCCTTGTGGTGGTCACACCGGGCGCGGGCTTTGTCGAGCCGTGGGCGGCGCTGGTTATGGGCCTGATCGTGTCTCCCGTCTGCTACCTGGCCATCAGCCATCTTAAGACCAAGTTCGGCTACGACGATGCGCTCGATGCGTTCGGTTGCCACGGCATCGGCGGCATCTTGGGCGGCGTGCTCACAGGCCTGTTCTGCGTGCCGGAGCTCTCGTGGACCGGTAAGGGCGGTCTGTTCTACACGGGCGATGTGTCACTGCTCATCTCGCAGATTTTGGGCATTGTGGTGACGGTCGTCATTGTACTGGTGCTCGATTTGGTGATCGCCGCGGTGGTCAAGGCGCTGTTCCACGGCAGCCTGCGCGTGGACGAGGTCGATGAGGCGCTGGGCTTGGATGCGAGTCAGCACGGCGAGAGCGCGTACCCCTCCTTCTCGGGACTCGATTAGCAGCTTCCCCAAGCACCGCACCTCGGCCTTCAATCGTCGTTTGCGTACCTTAAGTACGCGGCACTCCTCTTTCAGGCCGATCTGCGGCACTTGGGAAACCTGCTAAGACCTGTTAGTTGCACTTATCTGATCTACAAGGTTGGTCTGTGGCACCTGGAAAACCCGTGCCATGTGAGGGGCAATTCATTTCTTTTTTTGAAGAGAGGAATTCACTATGAAGAAGATTACGGCGGTCGTTCGTGCCGAAAAGCTTGAGGTTCTTAAAGATGCGCTGTTTGCTGCCGATGTTCGCGGCATGACTATCAACCAGGTGCAGGGCTGCGGCGCACAGCATGGCTGGAAGGAATACGTGCGCGGCAACGAGTTGCTTGTCAACACGATCCCTAAGGTGCAGTTCACGCTCATTTGTGCCGATGAGCATGTCGACGGTATTGTCGAGATTATCTGCAACGCCGCTCGCACCGGAGCCGTCGGCGACGGCAAGATCTGGGTCGAGCCGGTCGAGGAAGTCATCCGCATCCGTACCGGCGAACACGGCCCCGCCGCGGTGTAGGGCCGACCGTCTGTCATCTGCAACGTTAAAATACTGCAGTGAGGCATAAGGCTTGTGTTGCGAATGGACGGATTATGGGTCGCAATAAATATCCCGAGGAGACGGTCGCGAAGATTCTCGACGCGGCACTGGAGCTATTCTGTGCACAGGGCTATGAGGGGACGAGCATTCAAGATATCGTTGACCGTCTCGATGGCATGACCAAGGGCGCTGTCTATCATCACTTTAAGAGCAAAGAGGAGATTTTCAACGCCGCATTTGATCGGGCGATGACTCCGATTGTTGAACACCGCCGCTCGATGCTTGGCGTCGGTAATATGACCGGCGCCCAAAAGCTAAAAAGGCTTTACGCTCCCGAGTCCGTCGTTCCGCAAATTGAGCTATGGGCACGTATACGTCCTGCAGCAGATCCGGTAAAAAGCTCGCGTCTTCTGGCGATGCAGTACCAGGGCTCGTTTGACGAGTCGGCCGATGGCTATCTCTTGCCGGTGATCGAGGAGGGCATCGCCGACGGCTCCATTGCGTGCGAATGCCCGCGCGAAGCGGCGGAGGCCGTATCGTTGTTGGCGAATCTTTGGCTGCTGCCGCTGTTCCGTCCGCTTGAGACCAAGGATCGAATGCTCGCTCGCGCTCAATGTTTGGCGCAGATGGCTGCCGCGGTGGGACTCGATTTGGGGGAAGAAGTGCTTCAGACAACGGCGCAGATTTGGGACGTATGGGACCGCGCCGGGTGGTAATATAGATACCAACGGTATGTAATAGATTTGAACGGGCAGCTCCGGCTGCCCTTTTCAAGTCGATAAATACATACTAACGGTATGTATGGGGGCGGACTTATGGCTGGGCTGAGAGACGTCGGCGTCTCGTTGAAATCAAAAACAGTGCGGTCAATCAGGCTCGCGGAACTTCTGGTTGCGCAGCTGTGCACGTATTCGATGCTGTCGGCGCTGTGCTTTGTGTATCCACTTTACTTGTTCGATTGCAGTGGATCGTCAACGTTATATGGCGTCGTCGTGGCGATAGCGTTCATACCCGGCGTACTCGCAACTCCGGTTGGCGGAATCTTGGCGGATAGGGGAAGACATCGCGAGGTCCTCGTGGCCCTCGGCATTGCTCTGATGACTGCATCACTGCTGTCTATCCCCATGAAGCACTCATTGCCTCTTGCGGTCGTCGTAGTAGCGATACTTTGTGTTCAATATGGCGTTCAATCGCTGTTAAAGCCAATGCTCCAAATTGAGACGGTGCGCATGGCGGGTGAAAAGAAGGTTGAGCGGGCCACTGCATTGGTTTCGCAGGTGACCATGGTGAGCAATATCTTGGGTCCTGTGGTCGGGACGGCAGTCTATGGGTGCTTTGGCATTGATGCTCTCTGCACAACCGCGTCGGTGACGTTTGCGATGTCAGCTCTGTTGTTTGGGGGCGCGCTCAAGCAAAATGCCTCATCTGAAACGATGGGAGACGGCACGACTCGCACGACATGCCGAAACGATTTTCGGGAGTCGATTCGGTATCTGTTGCAAAATGCATCATTGGTTGCCGTGATTTTGCTTGCGGCCGTTTTAAACCTTGCGTTGGTTGGGCTAACGATTGGCGCTCCCATTATTGTTACAAAGCATCTCGGCATGCAATCGTCCTGTGTTGGGATAGTTGAGGTGGCTATGGGCTTGGGCGGTCTTGCCGGCAGTGGCTTGGTCGGCATTTGGCCGCATCGTTTTTCTTTCAATGGCATATGTCGATATGTTGCGATGATCTGTTTTGGAGTCG
>CAJKEF010000212.1 GCA_905198825.1 uncultured Collinsella sp.
GCGTAATCTGGTGGCGCTCGATCCCGTAACGCTCGAGGAAATTCGACCGGGCGCAAACTCGGCGCTGGGTGCCGTACTGCACGAGCTTCATGTGCCCGACGCGGCATGCGAACGCTCAGAAGTTCAGGTCGGCGTATGCGGCAGCGCGGATACGACAGGACTTCACGACGCCCCGATGACGGTCGACGGCGATGGCGGCACGAGTGGAGGCGGCTCCGGCGGAAGCAGCTCCGGTGGCGGCAGTGGCCCTGGCAGCGGCAAGGACCACGGCACTAACAAGCGCTTCGGAAAAGCGGGCGCGCTTGCGGGCACGGGCGATGTCAACGCTCCCCTTACGGCAGCCGCTGCAGCACTCGCCGGCCTCGTCGCCTACAGCGCCCGCCGCACGGCGCTCGAAACCGACACCACCGATGAGATCAATTCGGATAGGCCTCGCTAGCTCCTAAATTACCTTTGCGAGAGACGCCGACTCGGCTCATCGAACATCAAAAAAGGGCTGGCCCCGATAACTCGGAGCCAGCCCTGAGTCGCCTGACATGGGAATCACAGCGCTACTTGAGCTTTAGCGCCTCCATCATGGGCACGGCGGCATCCCAGTCGATCTTCCAGCCAATCGACACGCGGACGGTTTCACCCGTTGCGGGAGCCGTCGCAAACAGCGTATGGCCGTTGTCGGGACCGGTAAAGCGCAGCCACGTTATGCCGTTGTACTCGACCTGGTCGGTTGTTGTCTCCTTGCCATCGTAGACCTGCTCCAGGCTTGCAACCTCTTCCTCCGGCGAGCGCGGGAAGATGCTGATGTTCAGGCGTCCTCCAGTCTCGTCGTGGAAGAAGTTTGCCTTTTCGCGCTCTTCGTCGGACGAATCCAGCGTGTACCCATCGGCGGCCTCGATGCTGTACGATGCGCAGTCGATGCCCGTTAAATCTGCCTTCTCGTCAGAATCGGCCACGCCGCCGGCCGCCTTGAACTCCTTGGTCTCGCATCCCGTGGTGTCAAAGTGCATGGCCTCATGATTCTTGGCGGGGGCGTAAGCGTCTACGAACTCGACAGTGATGGGCCCGTAGTACGCCGTCTTGGGCGCCCAGAAATACACGTACTCAACGGTCTCGCCCGGGCCGATATCTGGCCTCTTGGAAAGATCGATGCCCTCGTGAAGCTCATCGGGAGCCTCGCTTGCAACGTAGTCGAGCACGGCCGCCTTGCCGGAAGTAAACAACGGGTCGCCTGCCTCAAGATCGCCCTGGGCAGCATGCACGTTAAAGGAACTGAACGTCCTGTTCTTTGTGTTGTTGTTGGTAATCTTGACGTGCAGGTAAAAGCCGTCCTGCAGCTTAGCGTCGCCGCGATAGAACGTACCGTGGACTACCGACTCATAGGTTATGCCAGCCACCTCGACCGTCTGCGACTCATAGGCCTTGGCCTTCTTGGACTTCTCCTGCACAGGTGCGCTCCCGCCCGAGCCACTCGGCGCATTACCGCCGCAGCCGGCAAGCGTACACGCCAACACAGCCGAAAGCGTCACGGTGGGAATTCCTAACAGCAGCTTCTTCGTCATGGGCTTCATCATCCTCACCGCTCCTTTCGGCTTGTAGCTCATCCGTTACCCGAGTCGCAAGTCGACTCCGTGGCATCGGCTTCCACTATGAGCGTATGACGAAACGCGGCGCCGGCGAAGTGACCCACGGCCCAAATAACGACCCGACAGCGTTCCTTATGGGCCAAAGGGACTCGCACACGCACGCCCTCGGCCCATAAAATGAGACGCCTGTCCCAATGTTCGATTCAATCCAACAATCCGCATGGCACGTTTTTGACAAACGCATCCAACCGCAAACGCAGCAGGACGCATTCGATCGCTTTCAAACTTACTCGGACAAAACCGACTCGGCTTTTTCCGAGTAAACGTGATTGATAGTCGATCGATGTGCCCGCTCGCACAATCAGCATCATTCGATTTTGTTTAGTAAAACTAGGTCCCTATTAAATAAAATTCATCGGTATCCAAATTTGTTTAACAATGCCGCGCTACCACTAAACACTATCCCCGTTAATCCGAACGATTGTTCGATGGATTTCGTGTTGGATGGAATCGCCCAAGGGCCGGGCTATGCTACCTTGACTATCTATATGACTTAAACGCAGCAAAGGAGCACCGAGAGAGCGAGTATGGCAAAAAACACCGCAAACTATGGTAACGACAGTATCCGCCAGCTCAAGGACGAGGAACGCGTACGCCTGCGCCCCGCCGTCATCTTTGGCTCGGACGGACTCGACGGCTGCGCGCATGCCGCCTTCGAGATCCTGTCCAACGCCGTTGACGAGGCGCGCCAGGGCTACGGCAAGCTCATCACCCTTACCGCCTTTCGCGATGGCTCCATTCAGGTAGAGGACAACGGCCGCGGCTGCCCGCTCGACTGGAACCCTTCCGAGAAGCGCTTTAACTGGGAGCTCGTCTTTTGCGAGCTCTACGCCGGCGGCAAATACAACAATAACCAGGGCGGCGACTACGACTTCTCGCTCGGCACCAACGGCCTGGGCTCATGCGCAACCCAGTACGCCTCCGAATACATGGATGTCACGGTTTGGCGCGACGGCAACAAGTACTCCCTGCACTTTAAGAAGGGCAAGGTCGTCGGTGCCAAAAAGAAGGCACTCGAGATTGAGCCCAGCGACGAGGACCGTACCGGCACCACCATCAAATGGCGCCCCGATCTTGAGGTCTTTACCTCCATCAGCATTCCCCACGATTGGTATCGCGAGACCATGCGCCGCCAGGCCGTGGTCAACGCCAACGTGACCTTCCGCCTGCGCATCGAGGGCGACGATGGCGAATTTACCGAAGAGGATTTTTGCTACCCCAAGGGCATCGAGGACTATGTGCTCGAGAAGGTCGGTGCCGACTACCTCACCGAGCCCTTCTTTATCGAGGCCGACCGTCGCGGTCGCGATCGCGAGGACCTGCCCGACTACAACGTCAAGATTACCGCGTGCATGTGCTTCTCGCGCACCTTCATGATGCAGGAGTACTACCACAACTCATCGTGGCTCGAGAATGGCGGCTCGCCCGAGAAGGCCGCCCGCAGCGCTCTGACCAGTGCCATCGATGCCTACATCAAGCAACAGGGCAAGTACAACAAAAATGAGAGCAGCATTAAGTGGCAAGACGTCCAGGACTGTCTGGTGCTGGTGACCAACTGCTTCTCCACCCAGACGTCCTACGAGAACCAGACCAAGAAGGCCATCAATAACCGCTTTATCCAGCAGGCCATGACGGCATTCTTTAAGGAGCGTCTCTCGACCTACTTGATCGAGAACAAAGACGCCGCCAACAAGATCATGGAGCAGGTGCTCATCAACAAGCGCTCGCGCGAGAACGCCGAGAAGACGCGTCAGAGTATCAAGACCAACCTGCAGCAGAAGACCGACATGGCCAACCGTGTGCAGAAGTTCA
>CAJKEF010000213.1 GCA_905198825.1 uncultured Collinsella sp.
CTGGGCGCTTCCCGGTGGCGCCGCATCCGTACACGATGCCCGCCGCAACGCCTTTGCCCTGCTCAGCGAGCTCGACCTGCTCGAGCACCCGGGAGCCGTGGGGCTCTTGAACAGCCTTGACGAGCAAACGCGCAGCATAACGGCAACGATGATCGAGCGCGGCATCAACAGTCCGCGCACCAGCAGTATGGGTCGCCTGTTTGATGCCGCAGCCGCGATTTTGGGCATTTGCGGCCAGGCAACCTACGAGGGCGAACCCGCCATCGAGCTCGAAGCCGCCGCTTGGCGTGCACTGGACGGCAAAATCGCCCGTTTTCCCGACGACAACGTCGGCTATTCCGCATCTGGCCCATCGTGGTTGGACGGCGCCGATGTGCTGGACCAGAAAGCACTCTTTGAGGCACTTTTGGGAGGAATTGAAGCCGGAGCGCCCGCCGACAGGCTCGCACTCGACTTCCATGTCGCCGTCGCGCGCTCCTCGGCGCGCATCGCCACCGAAATCTGCGCGCGCGAGGGCATTGGCACCGTCGCGCTCTCGGGCGGCGTGTTCATGAACCGACTTTTGCTTCAGCTCCTCACCCGCAAGCTTAAAGACGCAGGCCTTACGGTCTTGATTCCCCAAACCGTGCCCGTTAACGACGGCTGCATCGCCTACGGTCAGGCCGCCATCGCTCGCGCTCGCCTCGCGCAGACGGCGTCTCTATAGGCCGTTTTGCCAGCCTGCGCGCCGCCGTCTCACAGGTGTAACGCGTTTGCTCGTGACTCCCGCGAGCGCTACCATCAACTGATGGATTATTGAGCGCCTATCCAGCGCAAAGCGTCTAAAAGGGGAACAATATGTGCCTTGCCGTTCCCGGTAAAGTAGTCAAACGCGACGACGACCTCAAGGCCACCGTCGACATGATGGGCATCGAGCGCCCCGTGTCGCTGCGACTCGTGCCGACGGCGCAGGTTGGCGACTACATTCTCGTACACGCCGGCTTTGGCATCCAGATTGTCAACGAGCAGGAAGCGCAGGAAACGCTCGAGCTCGTTAATGCCATGTCCGAGCTGGTCGAAGAAGACCAGCTTGCCACCAACCCGGCGGAGGCTTACTAGTGGCGCCCGAACAACCGGCTCGCTCCGGTATCGACTTCTCGGCATTCCGCAATCCCAAGCTGGCTCGCGAGCTCATCGAGCGCATTCATGAGCTTGTCGGCGGCCGCGCCATCAACCTTATGGAAGTCTGCGGCACGCATACCGTGAGCATCGGGCGCTATGGCTTTCGCTCCATTATGCCGGCCGGGCTCAAGCTGCTGAGCGGCCCGGGCTGCCCCGTCTGCGTTACCGCCAACCGCGACATCGACCACGCGATCGCGCTCGCCAACATAGACGGCGCCATCATCACCACCTTTGGCGACATGATGCGCGTGCCCGGATCGTCCACCTCGCTCGCTGCGCAAAAGGCGGCGGGGCGCGACATCCGCATCGTCTATTCCCCGCTCGACGCGCTCGACATTGCCGAGCAAAACCCCGATCGCCCGGTCATTTTTATGGGTGTGGGCTTTGAGACTACGACGCCCACCATCGCCGCCGCCATCTTGGAGGCCGAGGCGCGCGGGCTTTTGAACTTCTCGGTCTATTGCGCCCACAAAACCACGCCGCCGGCGTTGCGTACCATCGCCAACGATCCCGAGACCGCCATCGACGGCTTTATCCTGCCGGGACACGTCGCCACCATCACGGGCTTAGCCCCCTTTGGCTTTTTGGTCGACGAGTTTAAGACCCCGGGCGTGGTAACGGGATTTGAGCCGGTCGACATCTTGCAGGGTATCTGCATGCTGGTCCAGATGGTTGTCGAGAACAGACCCGCGATCGACAACGCCTACCGCCGTGGCGTCAACGCTGACGGCAACCCCGTGGCGCGCCAGCTGGTCGAGCAGGTATTTGAGCCGTGCGATACCACATGGCGCGGATTGGGGCCGATTGCCAACTCGGGCCTTTCCATCCGCCCCGAGTTCTCGCGCTTTGATGCCCGCGTTCGCTTTGACGTGCCCGTTGAGGCGACGGTCGAGCCGCGTGGGTGCCGCTGCGGCGACGTACTGCGCGGGGCCATTACGCCGTGCAGCTGCCCGCTCTTTGGCCGCACCTGCACGCCCGAGCACCCCGTCGGCCCGTGCATGGTGAGCTCCGAGGGCAGCTGCGCGGCGTACTACCGCTACCGCGACTAGTCCGGACGCACCCGCACACCGGCACCACCCACGATTGGAGTTTTCGATATGTCCCGTACTGCCACCGATAGCACCGTCCTGTTGGGCCACGGCTCTGGCGGTCAGATGATGAAACGCATCATCGATGAGGTCTTCTTGGATGCCTTTGGGTCGCCCGAGCTGCTCGAGGGCAACGACGCCGGCGTCGCCGCGCTGCCCACGAGCGGGCGCATTGCCATGTCGACCGACAGCTTTGTAGTCTCGCCGCAGTTCTTCCCCGGTGGCAACATCGGCCGCCTTGCCGTGTGCGGAACCGTCAACGACGTCGCGACCTCGGGCGCCAACGTGCGCTACCTGTCGTGCGGCTTTATCCTCGAAGAGGGCTATCCCATGGATAAGCTCCGCCAGATTGTGCAGACGATGGCCGAGACGGCGCGCGAGGCGGGCGTGTCCATAATCACGGGCGACACCAAGGTGGTCGAGCGCGGCGGAGCCGACGGCGTCTATATCAATACCGCCGGCGTGGGCGAGGTTCCCACGGGCGTGGCGCTCAGCGGCGCCAACTGCCGCCCTGGCGACGTCATCCTGGTGTCGGGCACACTGGGCGACCACGGTATCGCCATCATGAGCCAGCGCGAGGGTTTGGCCTTTTCGAGCACGATAGAAAGCGACGCCGCGCCGCTCAACCACCTGATTGCCGACGTTCTGGCCGCAGCGCCCGGCACGCGTTGCTTTCGCGACCCCACGCGCGGTGGCCTGGCGTCCACGCTCAACGAGTTTGCCCAGGCAAGCGGTGTTGCCATGGAGGTTGACGAGGATGCCGTGCCCGTGCGTCCCGACGTGCAGGCCGCCTGCGAGATGCTCGGCTACGATGTGCTGCAGGTGGCAAACGAGGGCAAGATGGTTGCCGTCGTGCCGGCCGAGCAAGCCGATGCCGCATTGAGCGCCATGCGCGCCGCCCGCTACGGCGAGAATGCCGCCATCATCGGTCGCGTGCTGCCACTTGCCGAGGGCTCCCGTCCCGCCGTGCGCGTGCGCACCGGCTGGGGTTCGACCCGCATCCTCGACATGCTCGTAGGAGAGCAGCTGCCGAGAATTTGCTAACGACAAAGGCTCAGGGCTATTAAAGATATTCAGATTCCAAACATGCCCGGCACGCATGCCCAGTATCATGGGGTGCGTTTTACAACTCAAGCGGCAGGAGCACCCATGGCAGCAGCTTTTTCCCATGTGA
>CAJKEF010000214.1 GCA_905198825.1 uncultured Collinsella sp.
GGCGCACGGTCCATTCGTTATCGAACCACACGTCGTAGCCAAACATGCGCATGTTAAAGAGGTAATCCAAGTCCTCGCCGCGGGTGATAAACGGGTCAAAGGCCACACGCGTAAAGGCGCGGGCGTGCAGGGCCATCAGGCCGCCGCAGACGTAGTTGGAGCGTGAGATGCGGGTACCCGAGAGCGCCTTTTTCATCCAACGGTTGAACTCGATGCGCTTGGTCCACCAACGATGGCAGATGCCCGCCTTGTCCGTGGGAGCCAGCGGCGAGCCGTCGCGATCGTAGAAATAGCCGCTCTTGACCAAGATCGGCAAGCCCTGACGCGTCTGCTGCCCCAACGCATAGGTCGCGCGCTTCATAAAGTCGGCGTCGATGACAGTCTCATCGTCATCCAAAAAGATAACCGCGTCATGCCCCAGCACAGCGGCACAGGCTAGCCCCATGTTGCGGATGGCACCGTAGCCTCGCAGGCTCACGCACTCGCCCGAACCCTTGGGCGCGATCTGAGCAACCCGGTCTGCGATATGCGAGGCCTGGGTGTTGGTGACAACGGTGACCTTGAGCGTGGGATGCGCATCGACAATCTCGTGCACGCGCAGCGACACATCGGCTGTGGCAGAAACGGGACAGACCACCAAAAGGATGATGCGCGGGATGTCACGTACCTGCTCAAGCGAGGCCAGGCAGCGGTCGAGTTCGGGATTGTCGGCGTTGAGTCGGGTCGAATGGTCATAGGTGCCAGGGGCGTTTGCGCGAGCGTCATCGCCCGCCCAATACGTTGGAATCACGACTGTGGCGTTCATGCCTTCCCTCCCTGCAACACAAAAACGGGACGCCGCCAAACACAGGCGACGCCCCGCGACCTAGCTGATTCCATCATACCCACTTGGGCAAATCATTGCTCGCAAGTCGCAATGTTTATTGCGGATAACCCCAAAAGAGTACCGTGGACAGGCACAATAGCCGCTCGCTCCTATGCGGCATGCTCTGCCGCCCGAGTCATGCGGGACAGGCGGACCAGCAGCATAAAGCCAACGACCAGCAGCACACCAATGGAAAGGACGCCCAGCGACGGGTTGCCGGTCAGCGAGGTGACAACCGACACCAGGAAGGTGCCCATAACGCTTGCATAACGACCAAAGATGTCAAAGAAGCCGTAGTACTCGTTGGACTTTTCCTTGGGGATAATGCGGCCAAAGTAGCTACGGCTGAGCGCTTGCACGCCGCCCTGGAACAGGCCGACCATAATGGCAAGCACCCAAAATTCGAAGGCGGTCTTTAGGAAGAATGCGGCGAACAGCACAATGCCCATGTAGGCGGCGACGGCCACCAGGATCATGTTGAGCGTGCCCACGCGTCCGGCGAGCTTGCCGTAGATGATGGCAGACGGAAAGGCCACGAACTGCGTAACGAGCAGCGCCAGCACCAGCTGGGTCGAGTCGATGCCTAAAGCCGAGCCGTAGCTGGTAGCCATGGAAATGACCGTGTGGACGCCATCGATATAGAAGAAGAACGCGATCATGTAGACCAGCACGGTCTTGTTGTGGGCGATCTCGCGCATGGTGTGTCCGACCTCGGAGAACACACCGCCCACGATGTGGCCGATGGTGTCCTCGGGACCGCGCTCGCGACCGTACTTTTGCTTATAGGTGCGAATGAGCGGCAGGGTAAAGATGAGCCACCAGGCACCAGTGATGATAAACGACAGACGCGTTGCCAGCATGGTGGGGACGCCAAGAGCGGGGCCACCCATGATGAGCGCCAGGCAGATGACGAACGGCACGGTGGAACCGATGTAGCCCCAGGCATAGCCCGAGCTGGACACGGCGTCCATGCGCTCGTCGGTGGTAATGTCGGGCAGCATGGCGTCGTAGAACGTCATAGAAGAGTTAAGGCCGATGGTGCACAGCACGTACACGGTCAAAAATGCCATGGCGGACATTGGGATAGCCTGCGCCAGGCAAAGCACCAGGCCCGTGAGGAAGAAGCCCAAGAAGAACTTGATCTTGTTGCCTGCGTAGTCGGCAAGCGCGCCCAGAATGGGCATGAGCATGGCAATGACCAGCGAGGCGATCGTCTGCGCATTGCCCCAGGCGACCACCAGGTCGGCCGAGGAAGCGCCGGTATTGATGGCGTTAAAGTAAATGGGCACCACCGAGGTATTGAGCAGCACGAGGGCCGAATTGCCCACATCGTACATAACCCAGTTACGCTCGAGCTTGGTGTATTTCATGGACAGGGACCCTTCGTATTCGCCCGATATGCAGTTAGTTCATCGTACCCCAATTGCACAGAAGCGCTGGTAAGGATTCGGCAAAGGGACAGGAGCGGTCATACGGACACGCAGGGCGAAACACCATCCCATCAAGGCAGTTGCGGTGAAATAGTTCCTGTTTAGCCCTCCGGGGCTTCATTCAGGAACTATTCCACCGCAACTTATGAGTCGGCTTGTTATTCCTCGCGGTCGAACTCCTCGTCGGCGTCGAGTACGCGGCCGCTATAGTTGATATGGCCGGTCACGGCATCCATGTCACCGGTCTCGATAAAGCGGGCAACGGTGAGCTCGTAATCGGTCAGCGCGCGCTCAAAGACCTCGGGGAAGCTCTCGGTCGAGACCTCATCGGTAAAGGGGTTCTTCCATGTCAGGTGGCCCAGGTTACCGGTCCGCTCGGGCAGCTCCGTCGTCACGCGATGAGCAAGGCCGTCGAGCAGCGAGTAGTCATGCACCAAGCCCTCAACCAGGGCAATCGCGCGCGTCTTTACCGAGCCGGCCGGCTCAATGGTGCGATAGAGCATCTGCATGTCCGAGACGGCGCCGGCGTACTCCCCCGCCGGGATGTCGATACCGTACACGCGCCCGGCGATGTAGCTCATCAGCACGCCGGCCACACGGTTGATGCGGTCGGTGGTGACGATCTCGCCCGCCGGAGGATAATCCTCGACCGTAGCCCCATCGCGCTTGAGCTGCAGCATCAACACGTCCAGGTCGCTTTCGAGCACGGCATGAACTTGACTGCCCGAAGCCTCGAGCTCGGGGTCGGAATCTACAATGCCAAACTGCTGCTCGTAGACAAAGGGGTGGGCATTGCGGTCGAGTACATAGTGAGACAGCAGGCCCAGCGCAAAGGCGCGGCCCAGATTGGCGTCGCGCGGCTGCAGGTGCGACACGCCGTCGCGCAGGCACGAGAACTGGCGCGACATGCGCGAGCGGTGCATGACCTGAGCAAGCGACGTGCAGTCGGAAACGCGCGGCGTGAGCATGTGGAAGAAAAACGGGTCGGGACCTTGGTTTCCCAGGATAAAGGCGATGCGCTCCTCGTCGGACGTAATAACGCCCTGCGGAAGACGGTCGATGCTTTCCTCGCCAAACAGATGATGCGTAATGAGCGCGGGCATAATAATCCTTTCGATTTCATTCGA
>CAJKEF010000215.1 GCA_905198825.1 uncultured Collinsella sp.
CGGCGGGCGAGACGCGTCGCAACGGAAGTATGCGGGATCGTCGGCCCCGAGGCGGTTGCCCAATAAAATGTTTGGCTGCAAAACGGATTATAAGCTCGGTGGGCTTTTAAAAAGCGCTGTTCATGCGCGGGAGTGCTTGTCTTGCCGTGCGTATAATAGGGCAGGTAACGCCAAATAACGAGGCTCTGAGGGGATGCCATGTCTCAAGAAACCATCCACGCGGCCGAGCGCGCCGCGGGACAGGTGAAGACCATGTCGACGTATGATCCGGACTCCGACCAGCTGCATGAGGAATGCGGCATTTTTGGTGTGTGGGCGCCCGATCGCGACGTGGCTCGACTGACGTACTTTGGTCTGCGCGCGTTGCAGCATCGCGGCCAGGAATCGGCGGGAATCGCCGTGGGTGATGGCGGCACGGTTATGGTCCGCAAGGATCTGGGGCTGCTCGACCGCGTGTTCTCCAACGCCGACCTGTCGACGCTCTCCGGCCAGCTGGCCGTGGGCCACGTGCGCTATGGCACCGCCGGCGCCAAGAGCTGGGAAGCCTCGCAGCCGCATCTTTCTACCATCAACAGCGTCATCATCGCACTTGCTCACAACGGCACCCTCGTCAACACCGACGAGCTGCGCCGCCAGCTGATCGAGCTGGGCGTGCCGTTCCTCTCCAATTCGGATTCCGAGGTCGCGACCAAGCTTATCGGCTACTTCACCCAGCGTACGGGCCACCTGCGCGAGGGCATTCGCAAGACCATGGAGCTTGTGCGCGGCGGCTACGCCATGACGCTTATCAACGAGCAGGCGCTCTACGCTTTCCGCGATCCGCACGGCATTCGCCCGCTCGTGCTGGGCAAGCTGGTAGACGAGGGTCTGGACCAGGCCGATGCCGCATCCGTTTCGCAGCTGCCGTCGCAGGACGGCGCCGCTACGGTCGACTCCGCCGTCCGTGTCACGCGCGCCGGCGGCTGGGTCGTTGCTTCCGAGACGTGCGCACTCGATATCGTGGGCGCCGAGTATGTCCGTGATGTCCGCCCCGGCGAGATCTTGCGCATCAGCGCCGAGGGTCTGGTATCCGAGCAGGGCGTGCCTGCAGCCGAAGAGCCCGCCAACTGCATCTTTGAGCAGGTCTACTTTGCCCGCCCCGACTCCATCATGAACGGCAAGAGCGTTTATGCCTGCCGTTACGACATGGGTCGTCAGCTGGCACATGAGGAGCCCGTCGAGGCCGACCTGGTCATCGGCGTGCCCGACTCCGGCCTGCCGCCCGCGGAGGGCTATTCGCACGAGAGCGGCATTCCCTTTGGCGAGGGCCTCATCAAGAATCGCTATGTGGGCCGTACGTTTATCGAACCCACGCAGGAGCTGCGCGCCATGGGCGTGCGCATGAAACTCAACCCGCTGCGCGACAACATCGAGGGCAAGCGCCTGGTCGTCATCGACGACTCCATTGTGCGCGGTACCACCATGGTGCAGCTCGTCAAGATGCTGCGCAACGCCGGCGCCAAGGAGATTCACATCCGCATCAACTCGCCCGAGGTCATCTGGCCGTGCTTCTACGGTATCGATACCGACGTGCAGTCGCAGCTCATCAGCGCCAACAAGACGGTCGAGGAGATCTGCGAGTATATCGGCGCCGATTCGCTGGCCTTCCTTTCGGTTGAGGGCTTGCTGAAGGTCATGCCCAAGGGCGGCTACTGCGATGCGTGCTTTACCGGCCGCTACCCCGTGGCGATTCCCGAGAGCTTTGGCCGCGATAAGTTTATGGAGGGCTTTAAGCCCCGCAACCTGGATAAGCCGCTGCACTTTGACGACGACGCCGTGGTCGAGAAATACGACGACCGCAGCTGGGAAGAGAAGCACGGCGAGGCCTAAAACCTTCCATTTGGGGACAGGTTTATTTTGGTAGGTTTTACCTGCTGTTTTGTTGATTGAGCGGCGCGCGTTGTTATGACGCGCGCCGAAATGAACGCAACTATGAGCACCGTTTGGCGCCCGGGCGGCGGACGGTAGTGGGAGAGGAAGGCTCAGATGAGCGACAGCAAGCATGTGACGTATGAGGATGCCGGCGTCGATACCGCCGAGGGCGGCCGCGCCGTCGACGCTATTAAGCAAATGGTTAAGGACACCAATCGCCCCGAGGTCATCGGCGGTATTGGTGGCTTCGGTGGCCTGTTCTCGGCCGCCGCGCTTAAGGATATGGAAGACCCGATCCTGATCAGCGGTACCGACGGCGTGGGCACCAAGCTCGTGCTCGCCCAGATTATGGACCGTCACGAGACGGTGGGCCAGGACCTGGTCGCTATGTGCGTCAACGACATTCTGGCTTCGGGCGCCGAGCCGCTGTTCTTCCTGGACTACGTGGCCATCGGCAAGCTGCGCGCGGAGCACGTGGCAGAGATCGTCAAGGGCATTGCCGAGGGCTGCAAGAAGTCCGGCTGCGCCCTGGTGGGTGGAGAGATGGCCGAGCACCCCGGCGTCATGAACCCCGACGACTATGACCTGGCCGGCTTTGTTGTGGGCGTCGTCGACCGCCCCAAGATGCTCGACCCCGCGAACGTCCGCCCCGGCGACGTGATTCTGGGCCTGCCCTCCACCGGCGTGCATTCCAACGGCTACTCGCTCGTGCGCAAGGTCATTGGCGTCGACGGCATTAAGCCGGGCACGCCCGAGGCCGCCGCTAAGGCCGAGGAGCTGAGCCGCCCGCTCGAGGAGCTCGGCGGCGCATCGCTGGCCGACGCCCTGCTGGCCCCCACGCGCATCTACGTCAAGCCGGTTCTTGAGCTGCTTCGCGGCGGCGCTCCGGTGCACGCTATCGCCCACATCACCGGCGGCGGTATCACCGAGAACCTCAACCGCGCGCTTGCCGACGACGTCGACGCCGTGGTCGCCCGCAACGGTGCCGAGATGGGCTGGGACGTTCCGCCCGTCATCACCTACGTGTCGCGCCAGGCCGAGCTCGCGCCCAACGAGGCATGCAAGACTTTCAACATGGGCGTCGGCCTGTGCCTGATCGTCGCCCCCGAGGACGAGGCCGCGGTGACCGAGGCTCTGGTCGCGCTAGGCGAGAAGCCGTTCCGCGTGGGCGAGTGCGTCGAGGGTTCCGGTAAGGTCGTGTACTCCGATGAGCGCTAACGAGCAGATGGCTGCCGCCGAGGGTCTGGGCTTTGTGCCCTACACCCGTCCGACCGGCACCGATACGGCCGAGCCGCTCAAGATCGGCGTGCTCATCAGCGGCTCCGGCACCAATCTGCAGGCGCTGATCGACCTGATCGCCGCCGGCAAGCTCAATGCTTCGATTGAGCTCGTGGTGTCGAGCCGTCCTTCGGCTAAGGGTTTGCAGCGCGCTGAGCGCGCGGGCATCCAGACGCTCACGCTGTCCAAGGATGTCTATGCCGACCCCATCGCCGCCGACGAGATCATCGCGC
>CAJKEF010000216.1 GCA_905198825.1 uncultured Collinsella sp.
TCAAGTTTCGTGGCAAAACCAATGACCATGAGGACATTCGTCATGCCGATGGTATAGGCCGTAACGTGGCCCACGGCCGCAACAAGGCCTCCGACGGCGCCGCCAATGGCCATGCACGTCAGGCACCTGCCATATTTAAAGCCGCAACCGTACAGTGCCGGCTCGCTTACGCCGCCAAGCACGCCCGAGATCGAATAGCCCAGCATGAGCGCCTTCTCGTCCTTATCCGCAACGCGGAGCGACGCGCCAAAAGGCATGCCCCAAACGGCGAACGTTGCCATCGTCGCGGCGATCAGGATGCACGAATCCGTTCCCACACTCATAAACTGCGCATAGGCGAGCGATAGGACGACGTTGCTGACGCCCGCGATCTTTAGGAACTCCCAGCCCGCGGCAAGTCCCATGAGCGTGAGCAGCGACACGATGCCACCGGAATTGCCAAGCATAAACATAAGCTGGCCCAACAGCATGCCCAAATAGCTGCCCGCCGGCGCCGTAATACACAGCGAAACCGGAACCATGACGAGCATGGTTGCAAACGGAACGAACGAAAACGCCACGGCCTTAGGGATAACGCGCTGAAAGAAACACTCCACTCGCCATAGCACGGGCACCGAGATGAGAACCGGGATAACAGTCGTCGTGTAATCGTTGACCGGCGCGGGAAGCAGGCCATACACGGAAGTCATCGATGCCCCCGTCGTCGATGCGGCATCGACGAGCTGAAGCAGATCGGGCGTAATCAATACGCCGCCCAGCATCATGCCCAGCTGCTCCGAGCAACCGAGCTGGCGGGCGGCCGCCCAACCAAGATAAATGGGCAAAAAATAGTAGCCGGCGTTATAGAGCCAACTGTAGAACAGGCGATAGATTTCGGAATCGGCAGACCACAGGCCCAGCATGCCTTCGCCCATAATGACGGCGACGGTGCGGAACAACGCCGCGCAGACAATAAACGGCAGCGCCGACATCATGCTTTTGGACAGATAGTCCACCACGGCCGTGGCGTTTAATGAAACCGTCGTTGTAAACGAGGTGTTAGAAACTTGTGACATGGAACGCCTTTCCCAATGTGACATGCGGGCTGCCCCTTTGTCACATCGTGCGGTACCGACCGATTGCGCGGTACTTTTCGTAGCGGAGGTTTGTGAGGGTCGCGTCGTCGAGTTGCCCAAGCGTATCGAAGGCATCAAATGCCGAGGACATGACGGCACCGGCGATCTCCTCATGCGACAGGCCCCTATCGTCAACAATGCCGTCGATGATGCCGAGCGCCAACAGATCGGGGGCCGTGAGCTTAAGCGCCTCGGCGGCCTCATTCGCGCGCTCGGTATCCTTCCACAGGATCGACGCACAGGCCTCGGGGCTCACGACCGAATAGGCCGAGCTCGAGAGCATCAGGATGCGGTCGGCCACGGACAGCGCCAGCGCGCCACCAGAGCCGCCCTCGCCTGTCACCACCGAGACAATCGGCGTCTTAAGGCCACTCATCTCCATGAGATTCTGGGCAATCGCCTCACCCTGGCCGCGCTCCTCGGCACCGATGCCGCAAAACGCGCCCGAAGTATCGACCAGGCACAGAACCGGTCGACCAAACTTTTCGGCCTGGCGCATAAGGCGACGCGCTTTGCGGTAGCCCTCGGGATGCGCCATGCCAAAGTTGCGGCGCATACGCTCTTTGGTCGTGGTGCCGCGCTCGATGGCGATGACCGTTACGGAGCGCCCGTCTTTCCAGCCAATGCCAGCCACCACAGCGGCGTCGTCGCCAAAGTAGCGGTCGCCGTGCAGCTCCACAAATCCATCCAGGCCCAGCGAGATCATCTCGCCTGCCGTGGCGCGATCTGCCGAGCGGGTCTGCTTGACAATCTCGAGCGCGGTTTTTGGTGCGGCCGAGCGCTTGAACAAGTGTCCCAGCTTTTTGCCGCGGCGACCCGTATGCACGATCTCATGCGGTGCCCCCAGGCCGGGCGCGTGCCCTTCGTGCAGCGCCAGCAGCTCGCCTACCGTGAGCGCAATCTCGCCACGCGGAACAACGGCATCGCAAAAGCCGTGCTCCAGCAAAAACTCGGAGCGCTGGAATCCCTTGGGCAGGCGCTTGTGCATGTTCTGCTCGATCACGCGCGGGCCGGCAAATGCCGTCAGGGCATCGGGCTCGGCCAGGATAATGTCGCCCTCCATGGCAAAGCTCGCGGTTACGCCTCCGGTCGTGGGGTCGGTGAGCACCGTGATATACAGACCGCCCGCCTCGCTGTGGCGCCTAACCGCCGCAGAAATCTTGGCCATCTGCATAAGCGATGTCACGCCCTCTTGCATGCGCGCACCGCCCGAAACGGTAAAGCCGACAACCGGCAATCCCAGCTCGGTCGCACGCTCAAATGTGCGACAGATCTTCTCGCCCACCACGGAGCCCATCGAGCCCATCATAAAGTTGGCATCCATAAAGAAGAGCGCGGTATCGCAGTCGCAGATTTTGCCCCTACCGCACACGACGGCATCGCGCTCGCCCGAACGCTCGCTCACGCTCTTGAGCTTGTCGGCATAACCGGGAAACGAGAGGAAGTCCTCCGACGCCAGATTGGCATCCCATTCCTCAAACGTGCCCTCGTCGACCGTCATGCGCATGCGCGCGCGACCGCTCACGCGAAAGTGTTTGCCGCAACGAGGGCAGACCTCGAGGTTGTCGTGCAGGCGTGCCTCATCGATCACACGGCGGCACTCCGGGCACTTGATAAACACGTGGCGCGCAGGAAACTCAGCGCACGACTCGGTCATCGGCCCCTCGAGAACGTTGACCGTCTTCGCCTTTCTATTCATCAGCATAGAGATGCCCCATCAGATCGGTGTGATACATGCCCGACAAGAACTCGTCGTTTGCCAGCACGTCGAGCTGAAGCTCGCTGTTTTCGCTCACGCCTTCAATCACGAGCTCGCCCAGGGCCGAGCGCATCTTACGAATAGCGCCGTCACGCGTGGGCGCACACACGATGAGTTTGCCGAGCATAGAGTCGTAGTACGGCGGAACTTTCGCACCGGTAAACATGGCGGAATCCCAGCGTACGCGCGGACCACCCGGCACACGCAACGCGGTGACCGTTCCACATGACGGCAGAAAGTCCGGCGTTTCGGCATTGATACGGCACTCCATGGCGTGGTTGCGGACCGGCATGTCCTCCCGCTCAAAGGGCAGAGGCTGGCCGGCTGCCACGCGCAGCTGCCACTTGACCAAGTCAGTATCGGTCACAAACTCTGTAACCGGATGCTCCACCTGCAAGCGCGTGTTCATTTCCATAAAGTAGAAATTGCCGTCGTCCGAATACAGGAACTCGATGGTACCGGCTCCTTCGTAGCCAACGGCACGAGCCAGGTCAC
>CAJKEF010000217.1 GCA_905198825.1 uncultured Collinsella sp.
CGCCGCCTCGCCTTCTCATGCCGCCGACGCCACCAAAAAGCATGGCAATGTCTGCTTCTTCGACATCGACGGTACGCTCGCCTGGCAAGATCCCAGACTTGCCCAGGAGCTTCCCGAGGGCGAGCGAGATCTTTCCCCCTATCCCAGCGAGACGGTTGCACAGGCAATTCGCACGTTTGTCGCCAACGGCAACAAAGCCTTTATCTGTACGGGGCGCACCCTCAGCTGCATCCATCCCAAGCTGCTCGAGCTGCCGTGGGCAGGCGTCGTGTGCCTCGCGGGCGGTTACGCCGAACTCGAGGGGCGTATCGTGCGAAATGCAGCCATAAACCCTGGTCTGCTACAGCGCCTCGCCCCCTATCTCGAGCAATCGGGCGAGGTCATTCGCTTTGAGGGCATCGATCGCGTCGTGCGCATGAGTGCAGATGCCCCCGAGACGTACGGCTACGCACGCACCGTGGGCGACGCCGTCACGCAACTTGAGCACTACAACGCCTATAAAATTCTTATGTCCACGCCACTTGCCAACCGCATCGCCCAAGATGAAGAGCTTGGACCTCTGCTCTGCCTCAACGAGCTCGAGCTCGAGGTCACAGAAATCTCGCCGCGCGAGTGCACCAAACGGGCCGGAATCAAGGCTGTGCTTGACGCCCTGGGACCAGACCACGGCACCGTATATGGCATTGGCGACGCGAGCAACGACATCGCCCTCATGGAGGCGGTCGATGTTGGCATCGCCATGGGCAACGCGCCGGACTTCCTCAAGGAAAAGGCCGACTACGTAACCGACAGCTTCGACCACGACGGCGTCGTCACCGCGCTCGAACACTTTGGGCTTATCTAGCCGAGCCCCTTGCCGCGTTTGCAGCCGCAAGACTCAATCTTCTTCAACCGCCGCGCTCGACGCCCCAATGTGGCAATATGGTATCTGCACACCGCAACGATGCAACCTAAGAAAGAATGCGAGAACCCGTGTCCAGTCCGTTTACCAGCTTTTTAGCCCAGCACTTTGACCAGATTAACGACTATCTGGCCACGTTCTTTGACGGACAGGCGACCTCTGCCGATATCGAGCGCTACCTGTATACCCCGCTCTCGACATTTACGGCCAATGCCGGCAAGCGCCACCGCCCGCTCATCTGCATGCTCGCCGCCACCGCGGTAGGTGGCAGCTTTGAGAGCGCCCGCAGCGCGGCGGCGGCTATCGAGCACTTTCAGTCGGGAGCGCTTATCCATGACGACATCGCCGACAACGGCCAGCTGCGTCGCGGCAAGCCTTGCATGCACCTTACCGAGGGCACGGGCCTTGCCATCAACTGCGGCGATCTGGCGCTCACCATGGTCACCAAGACGGTTCTCGACGACCCCACGCTGGAGTCCGACGTGAAGCTGCGTGTGCTCCACGAGCTTACCGAGATGATCGTCCGCACCATCGAGGGTCAAGCGCTCGACCTGGGTTGGGTCCGTGACGGGCGCTTTGATATCTCGGTTGATGACTACCTGGACATGGCGACGCACAAGACCGCGTTTTACAGCGGAGCCACGCCGCTTGCCGCCGGAGCCATTATCGGCGGCGGCAGCGATGAGCAAATCGAAGCGCTGCGCGCCTTTGGCCTGCACACGGGCCTTGCCTTTCAGATTCAGGACGACCTGCTCAACCTTGTCGGCACCAAGGAAGCCGCCAACAAGGACTTCCGCACCGACATCACCGAGGGCAAGCGCACACTTGTCGCAGTACACGCCCTCTCTGATGAGCGCCACCACGACGAGGTCGAGGCGATTCTTTCCTCAGGCACCGATGATCCCGCGCAGCTCGCACGCGCCGTGGAGATCTTCCAGGAGACCGGCTCCATCGATTACGCCCACACTTACGCGCTCGACCTGACCGCTAAGGCCAAAGCGGCCATCGAGAACGTTGAGCTTGATCCGCACGCACTCGAGCTGTTCCTCTCCATGGCAGATTTCTTTGTGGAGCGCCTTAACTAACGGGGGTTATAAAACCTGTCAGCAGCGTATTTAGGCACAACTTGCTACACTGTTGAGTGCATGTTTATGCATCCCTTTGCGTTGTCTATCCGACAGACGCTCAAATAGTACGAATGGTACGCCGAAAGGGGTTCGTTCATGGAACCTATTACAACGGGCATGCAAGGAGCAGCCGTCGAGGACGTGCAGTCTCGTCTCCTGCAGCTCGGCTACACGATTGATGCCGCCGAAGTCACCGACAAGTACTTTGGAGCCACCACTGAGCAGGCCGTCAGCACCTTCAGGCTCGACAGCGGCCTTGCTGCCGGTCATGCCGTCGATATCCCCTGTTGGAGCGCCCTGGTGGACGCCTCGTATAAGCTAGGCGACCGCACGCTCTATCTGCGCATGCCCAATTTCCATGGCGCCGATGTGCAGGCCCTGCAGCGCGCTCTCAACGTTTTGGGCTTTGCCTGTGGCGAAGACGACGGCTACTTTGGCCCGCATACCGAGGCCGCCCTGCAACAGTTCCAGGAAAATGTCGGCCTGTTTGCCGACGGCATGGCCTTCCAGGACACCTACGCCTACATCAACCGCCTGCACCATGTGTGGGAGGGCAAGCCCTCGGTCACCGAAGCCGAGTCCCGCATCGGTTTTGCTCGCGCCGCCAACGTGCTCGAGCGCTTCCAGATTGCCGTTATCGGCGAGGACCCCATCGCACGCAGTGTTGCGTCGCGCATGTGGAATATCGCCACGGCAACGACCGACAACAGCGGCATGATGCTCTGCGACTCCGAGGTCCCAACCGACGTTGACCTGGTGCTCGAGATTGCAAGCGACGAGCTGCCCGCCGACGCCGCACCGCGCGCCACGATTGCCCTCGCCGAGTGCCACAACCTGGCCCAGCGCATCCGCACTGCCAATGTCGCCGCGCAGCAGAAGCCGGCACGCATTCGCATTGAGCTAACGGGCATGACGCGCTACAACGGCACCTTCACGGCCAGCGACGCGCAGACACTCGCCGTACGCCTGCTCGATGGCGTTTGCGATGCCCTCGCAGATTAGGTAAACTAAACGAGTTGCTTTTGGGCAACACCACACATTGGGACGTAGTTCAACGGTAGAACTCCGGTTTTTGGTGCCGGCTGTTGGGGGTTCGAATCCCTCCGTCCCAGCCATTAAAATTGAGCGCCCTGAGTCCATAACGGCCCAGGGCGCTTTCTTGTGGGCAAGCGGAGGGATTCGAACCCGCAAGGAATCTACCTATATAAGACAGACGCCCCAGGCCCATAACGACCAAGAGCGCCTTGCATCTAGAATTATCAGCCCTGTTCCGAAAAGCGAGCCGCATGCGACAACCAAGTAGCCGCAGGCCC
>CAJKEF010000218.1 GCA_905198825.1 uncultured Collinsella sp.
CCAGTGGCGTCGAGGCGACCAATATGCTGATCAACACGCTCGATGGCGTGGAGGGGGAGAGCGGTCTCAAGACGCTCAAACTTGGGCATCAGCTTATGAATGTCTAGACTCTGAGCACATCTGCCTGCCTCTGAGACCCCCGTTTTTGCCTTAAAACTACCTTTCGCCGGCTTTTTCCTACCGTTCACCCTACTGTGAAAACGATTACAGACATATGAAACTGAAATCGTTTACAGTGTAAGTATCAAAGATGGCCGGGTGCAGATGCGCCCGTTGGAGGAAAGGGAAGTCATGGACTACCGTAAATCAGCCCAAGAGGTGCTCGACAACATCGGTGGCGCCGGCAACGTTGTTTCGGCCGCACACTGCGCCACGCGTCTGCGCCTGGTGATTGCCGATAACGCCAAGGTCGACAAGGAGGCCCTCGAGAATATCGACGGCGCTAAGGGCGTCTTTGAGGCCCAGGGCCAGCTGCAGATTATTTTTGGCACCGGCACCGTCAACAAGGTCTACGAGGAGTTCATCGCGCTCAGTGGCGTCGAGGCTGCCACCAAGGCCGAGGTCAAGGAGGCCGCGGCGCAGCAGCAGAACATCTTTATGCGTGCCATTAAGGTGCTCGGCGACGTCTTTGTCCCCATCATCCCTGCCATCGTGGCTTCGGGCCTGCTGCTGGGCATTATGAGCGCCCTCAACTTTATGGCCTCCAACGGCTTTATCGCGCTCGACACCAATAACTTTATTTATAAGATCGCCGATCTGGTCTCGGGCACGTCCTTTGGCATTCTGCAGATCCTGATCGGCTACTCCGCCGCCAAGGCCTTTGGCGCCAACCCGTACCTGGGTGCCGTCGTCGGCGGTGCGTTCATCAACTCCTCGCTGCAGAGCGCCTATACGGTTGCCTCCGAGGGCGTTCAGACCATGGTCACCGTCATCCCCGGCGTCTACAGCTTTGAGTGGGTCGGTTATCAGGGCCACGTGATCCCCATCGTCATCGCCTGCGCCATTCTGGCCTTCCTCGAGAAGCGCCTGCACAAGATCGTTCCCGAGATGTTCGACCTCTTTGTGACCCCGCTCGTCTCGGTGTTCGTGACCGTGCTCGTGACTCTTGTTGCCGTCGGCCCCATCTTTGTCTGGGCCGAGAACGCCATCCTCGGTCTGATCCAGGCTCTGCTGACCCTGCCCTTCGGCATCGGTTCCTTTATCGTCGGCCTGTTCTATGCCCCCACGGTCGTTACCGGTATCCACCAGATGTACACCGCCATCGACCTGGGCCAGCTCGCCCAGTACGGCGTGACCTATTGGCTGCCCATCGCCAGTGCCGCCAACATCGCCCAGGGTGGTGCCGCACTCGCTGTTGCCTTTAAGACCCGCGATGCCAAGATCAAGGGTCTGGCGCTTCCTTCGGCCCTGTCCGCCTTCATGGGCATTACCGAGCCTGCTATCTTTGGTGTGAACCTGCGCTTCTTTAAGCCCTTCATCGCCGGCTGCATCGGTGGCGGTTGCGGTGCCCTGGTCTGCGCGCTCACCTCGCTTGCTGCTTCCGGCACGGGCGTTACCGGTATCTTCGGTATCCTGCTGTGCCTGGCCCAGCCCGTGCAGTACGCGATTATGTTTGCGGTCGCCGCGCTGGTTTCCTTTGGCGTCTCGTTTGTCCTGTACAAGGACGAGCCCAAGGCTTCCGAGCAGGCCTAAGAGCTTTTGATTGAGGGGATGCCCGCGGGTTGTATGCTCGCGGGCGTTTCCCGTATCTGGTGCCGATCTCTGGCGCCTTGTAACTTTCGATCCGTTAGGACTTTGATATGTCTAATGCACTTGGTCGCGACCTTGCAAAGCTGGTTGCCGCTGTTGACGCTGCCGCCTCTGAGCGCGGTCATGGCGCATATGGCCAGCGCTTCCATATTATGCCGCCGGCGGGATGGCTCAACGACCCCAACGGTCTTTGCCAGGCAGGCGGCGTGTTCCATGCCTATTTTCAGTATGCGCCGTTTGATGTCGAGGGCGGCGTTAAGGTCTGGGGCCATGCGACGAGTCGCGATCTTATGACGTGGGACTACGTTGGCGCCCCACTGCTGCCCGACGAGCCGTTCGATTGTCACGGTGTGTATTCGGGCTCCGCGCTTGCCGAGGACGGTCGCATTCGCGTGCTGTACACAGGCAATGTGAAGCTATCCGATGCGGATGGGACGTACGACTACGTCAATACCGGCCGTCGTGCCGATACCGTCTATGTGGAGAGCGCCGACGGTCAGGCGTTCGGCGCCAAGCGTGTGGTGCTGGCCTCCGAGGATTATCCCGAGGATTTGACCTGCCATGTGCGTGATCCCAAGGTATGGCGTGACGCGGACGGGCGTTATCACATGGTGCTGGGCGCGCGTCGTCGCGTGGACGGGCCGCATGTCGATAGCCGTTTTTGTGAGATGCACGGCGAGGGTGCCGGGCGCGATGTGGGTGAGATCCTGGTATACGGCTCGGCTGACATGTTTAGCTGGCAGCTCGAGAGCCGTGTGTCTACGCTCGAGCGCTTTGGCTTTATGTGGGAGTGCCCGGGGTATCTGGAGCTTGAGACGGATGGCGCCGTACCGGCGAAGTTCCTTTCCTTTTCTCCCCAGGGGCTCGAGGGCGGTCGTTGGGACCGCGGGAACGTATACGCTGCTGGCTACATGCCTGTAACGGGCAATATTACCGGTGGTGACGGTGCCTATGAGCTGGGCGAGTTCCGCCTGTGGGACGCCGGTTTTGACTTCTATGCTCCGCAGGAGTTTACGGCCGAGGACGGTCGCCACATTCTGATCGGCTGGATGGGCATGCCCGATGAGCCGACCTATAGCAACGCGCCCACCGTGGTGTGCGGCTGGCAGCACTGCATGACGGTGCCGCGCGAGCTTACAGCTGGTGCTGGCGGCGTGGTGCTGCAGCAGCCGGCGCGCGAGATCGAGCGCCATTATGCCTCGGTGCGTGTGGGGGAGGGCTCGTTGGAGGTTGACGGCGATACCTGCTTTGACGTTGTTGCCAACGGTGTCGATGGCGCGTTCACCGCGATGGTTGATGGCGAGCTGAAGCTGAAGTTTATGCCCGCCGAGGGCGAACTGCCCTCGCGCTTTGAGATGCGATTTACCGATAAGGGTTGCGCTTCTGCCGGCTGTGGTCGTACCGTGCGCTGGGAGCCCGTCGACGAGGTTCGTAACGTGCGCATTGTTGGCGATGTTTCGTCGGTCGAGGTGTTTGTGAACGATGGCGCACTCGTGTTTTCGACGCGCATCTATCCCGAGGCCTATGGCGTGACCGTTGACGCTCCGGGCGCGAACGTGACCTATCACACGCTCAACATCTAGGCGATTGG
>CAJKEF010000219.1 GCA_905198825.1 uncultured Collinsella sp.
CACTGCACTGTTTGCGGGGTGCAAATGGCGCAATGAACCGGTGGGCGAAGACGTGCTGCAAAAGCTCGTGCATCGAAGCGAGCTCTTTAGACGGCAGCATAAAAGCTACGTGATCTTCTCGAAGCGTGGCTTTACGCAAGAATGTCAGGAAGCTGCGGCGAACAGGGGAGATACCAAGCTGATTTCGTTTGCCGAGATGTGCGAGCGAAGATAACCAAGCGCGCTCTGATTCGATGCTGGGAATGGGATGCGCTTTCCTTTTGCAGTCCTTGGCGGAAAGCGTGTCCCGTAATCTGAGCAATTCGGTGATCCGGGGGTTGAGTGAGCGTCGCGCCAATGATGCCAAGCGTAAAACCTACAATGAAAACGGCGTAAAAACTACATTGAGAACGGCGTAATTTCGCAGGATAACGTCGCCCGCTGGGGCTGCAGGGGCGGTTGGCCTGCAAACCTTGGGCTTTCGGACGAGCTTGCGCGACAGACGGCAAGTCAGTACGCGCGCTCGAAGGCCCGCGTTCGCGTGTTCCTTTCTACCTACGGCGGTGTCGACAACAGTGTCCATTATTTCCGAGATGAGAAGGGCCTTGAGGTCGATCTGATCGTTGAGCACGACGGGCGCTGGGGAGCCATCGAGGTCAAGCTGAGCGATGCGAAAACAGACGATGGAGCGAGAAATCTCAAGGCGCTGGAGAGGAAAGTGCTCTCCAATCCTGCCGCCCAGAATGCCGCTCCGGCGTTTTTGGCGGTCGTGGTTGGAAAGGGGAGCATTGCCTACACACGCGACGACGGCGTGGCAGTGATCCCCATGGCGGCACTTGGGGCGTAGTGGTTTTGCGGGCGTGCCGTGCTTCCTTTACCGAAAATCCATTTGGTAAACCAGATGCTCGCGGATAGAATAAAGTCGACGGCAGCCCAAATTCTGGAGAGCTGGGCAGCGCCGTTGCTTGGTCAAGAGGTCAGTGCCTTAATGGCAGCGACTTGTTATGCTTCGAATGCTGCTTGAGTGCCTCGGAAAGTTCGATAAGCGCCGTGAAGAGCAAGACCAAAGCAACCAAGAGCTCTGTGAGCTCTGATGGGCCCGGGATGACCTCTGATTCAAGTCACCGGGCCTCAATTTTTATCACATGCATTTGAATAGAGCGGGCGGGATCCCTTGGGGCCGTCTGTGTGGCGCGTGCCTGGTGCGTGGCATTGCGTCCCGCTTTCATGTCCGCACGAGCGCCTATCCTTACGGCAATGTAGCCGCCTATGTAGCAAGCGGCAAGCAATGGAGAAAGGCCCTAACCGTGTCAGCTGAAAAGACGCCGTGCATCTCGGCTATCGATACGCCGAACTTTGCGCGCCAGATTGTGCTGGACTTTGAGTTTGCGCCGGTGCCAAAACAGCGCCAGCGCCGTGGACTGCGCAACGAGATTATCGAGGTCGGCGCCGTCAAGCTCGATTACCACGGCAACGTTATGGGCGAGTTCTCGCAGTTTGTGCAGACGGAATTTACCGAAGGCGTTGCGTTTCCCGTTCGCGAGCTTACGGGGATATCGGCCGTGGACACCGCGATGGCCGATCCGCTCTACGTGGTGATCAAAAGGCTCAACGATTGGATCGGTCGCTACTCCGCCCAGGTGGTTTGCTGGAGCGGGACGGACCGTCGACAGCTTTTAACCGAGTGCCAGGCAAAGCGCATCGACCTTTCCGCATTTCCTACGGACTGGGCCGACCTGCAGGCGTTTTACACCTCGATCATGGACGTGGGCAGCCACGGGCGCGTTTCTTTGAGTGACGCGGCGACGTGGTTTGGCATCGAGTTTGACGAGTCGACGGGCCACGCCCACAGCGCTCTGGCCGATGCGCGCGTAACCGCCAAGTTGCTCAAGCAGATGATGGACGGGGACTACCGCGTGAGTCCGCACGCCCAGGAGATCCGCCAGCGGTGGGGGATGGGCGAGCGACCCCAGACGCGCCTTTCCAGCAAGTGCCCCGAGCTGGGCGACCTGCTGCTGAAGCTGAAGGCGGAGGGGAGGTAGAGGCTCTCGACTGTCACAATTGAGGCCCATTTGATAAAACTGTCGTTATGCGGACAAGCTAAATGCCAAAGGCCCCGGGAATGACCTCTGATGCAAGTCTCCGGGGCTCATTTTGTTTTTGTACAGGACGCCAGTGATTCATATGTGCCATGCATCTCGTTGAGCGATCTACTTCTCTTATATCAGCCTCATCATTTATTCAATAAATGCATGGTTAGCGTGGGCTAATTGCACAACAAATGCTCAATTGGATAGAGGTGCCCTGCTAGTCGTTGAGTGCGAGCGACAACGTGAAACCCTCGGTATGGTGGCCTCATTGTTTCTGGTTATATACTTATGCAATCATATTTTTTGCGCTCTGCTAGAGCGATGACTCATGAGCTACGTCGAGTTGATTAAAACGGATGTGTACGATGCCGGCAGCATGAAGTTTCTGAGCGAGGGGAAGCAGATGGTCATTTCCATCCGAATGCCTCGCAATCTTCGAGATTCCGGCAAGGAGACAACCGTTGTGCGTGACGCGAGCTTTAGCACGCTTGTCGGACGGGGCTTGATTCAACAGTTTGTCGAGAAGGGGTAGCGTCGATGGCCAGTTTCACGCCTTACCAGGCAAGGTATTTTGCGGAGCAACTTGCGCTCAAAAGACCGCAATCCAGCGTCGAGGGCCTTGCCTCTGCAATGTCGGGTTCAAAGGTCGATTTAAATCCGCATCAGGTAGACGCCGCTCTTTTTGCGCTGAAGTCGCCGCTCTCTTCTGGCGCCCTGCTTGCCGACGAGGTCGGCCTTGGTAAAACTATTGAAGCTGGGCTTGTGCTGGCACAGTTTTGGGCGGAGCGCAAAAGAAAGATACTGCTGATTGTCCCTGCTTCCCTGCGCATGCAGTGGAGGCAGGAGCTTTCTGATAAGTTCTTTATCGATTCGGTTCTGATGGAGTCTGGGCCATTCAACAAGGCGAAGCGTGCCGGTAAGGTTAATCCGTTCGATGTCGATGACGCCGTCGTCATCTGCTCTTACAATTTTGCGGCTCGTAAAGACTCTGAGATCCGCACCATTCCGTGGGACCTCGTAATCATGGACGAGGCCCATCGTCTGCGTAACGTTTACAAGCCAAGCAACGTGATCGGCGCCAAGCTCAAGGGGGCCCTAGCTGGGCGCAAAAAGCTACTTCTCACTGCGACGCCGCTTCAAAACAACCTGATGGAACTCTATGGTCTTGCGAGCATCATTGACGAACATGTTTTTGGTGACGCCAAGACTTTTAGGGAAATGTAC
>CAJKEF010000220.1 GCA_905198825.1 uncultured Collinsella sp.
AGTTCGTTGCCGGCGAGTATGTCCGTCTGGGCTGGGCCATGCAGCTGCACTTTGGTTGCAAGCGCGACAACAACCGCGCCATGTTCGCCAAGCTCGGTCCCGACACCGGCTACGACTGCATCTCCAACTACACGCCGTCCGACCAGCTCGCCGATTTCCTCAACTCCATCCAGGAGACCTGCGGCCTGCCCAAGACCATCCTGTACAGCCTGAACCCCATCGATAACACCATGATCGATACCGTCATGGGTTGCTTCCAGGAGGCTCCGACCGCCGGTAAGATCCAGAACGGCTCCGCCTGGTGGTTCAACGACAACGAGGTCGGCATGCGCGAGCAACTCACGGCTCTGGCTAACGAGGGCGTGCTGGGCAACTTTGTGGGCATGCTTACCGACTCCCGCTCTTTCCTGTCCTATCCGCGCCACGAGTACTTCCGTCGCGTGCTGTGCAGCGTGATCGGCGAGTGGGTCGAGCAGGGCAAGTACCCGGCCGACATGGAGCTGCTGGGCGATATCGTGCGCGACATCAGCTACAACAACGCGGTCCGCTACTTTGGCTTTGATCTGGATACCGTCGAGGCATAAGCCTGCATCGAATCACATCGAACACGGGAGCGCCGTTGCCACACACGGCGCCCCCGTTTTGCTTGCACGCTAACAGCTATCTAAGGAGAGACACAGATGGAGAACATCAGCTACGATGCGCTCGAGAAGATCGGCTACAAGGGCTATTTGCTGCCCAAGGATGCTCCCGAGAAGGTTCTGCAGTTTGGCGAGGGCAATTTCCTGCGCGCCTTCGTCGACCGCTTCTTTGACATGGGCAACGAGGCCACCGGCTGGAACGGCAAGGTTGTCATGGTGCAGCCCATCAGCGGCGCCTTTGGCTTTGCCGATGGCATCAATGCTCAGGACGACCTGTACACCGTGCTGGTGCGCGGCAAGGAGAACGGCAACACGGTTGACGAGCCCCGCGTGATCAGCGCCTGCAGCCGCTGCCTTAACCCGTATCGTGAGGACGACTACCGCGCCATGATGGAGGTCGCTGTCTCCGACGACCTAGAGATCATCGTCTCCAACACCACCGAGGCCGGTATCGCCTATGACCCGTCCTGCAAGGCCGACGACATGCCACCTGCGAGCTTCCCCGCCAAGCTTGCCCAGGTGCTCCACACCCGCTGGGCTGCCGGTAAGCCGGGCGTCATCGTCCTCGCCTGCGAGCTCATCGATCACAACGGCGAGGAGTTGCTGCGCATCATGAACCAGTATGTGAGCGACTGGGGCTGGGAGGACGAGTTTGCGCAGTGGATGGCTAACGACTGCACCGTCTGCACCACGCTCGTCGACACCATCGTGCCGGGCCGTATCCGCGACGCATCCGAGGCCGCCGCGGTGGCTGAGCGTCTGGGCTACGAGGATCCCTTCCTGGCCGTGCGCGAGCCCTTCCAGATGTGGGGCATCCAGGGCGACGAGTCGCTTGCCGAGAAGCTTCCCTTTGTGAAGGCTGGTCTTCCGGGTGTCTTTGTGACTCCCGACGTCACCCCGTACAAAAAGCGCAAGGTCCGCATCCTCAATGGTGCCCACACCGCCTTCGTTCCGGGTTCCTGGGTTGCCGGCTTTGATATCGTGCGCGACTGCATGCATGACGAGACCGTTCGCGGCTTTATGAACACCATGCTCTACGACGAGGTCATTCCGACGCTTGCCGCCGACTTGGATGTCGAGGACTGCAAGGCCTTTGCCGCCGCCGTCGAAAACCGCTTCGACAACCCGTTTATTGATCATGCGCTGCTCTCCATCTGCCTCAACTCCACGGCTAAGTGGCGCGCTCGCGACCTGCCCACGCTCAAGGACTACGTTGCCGAGACCGGCAACCTGCCCAAGTGCCTGGCGACGAGCCTCGCTACGCTCATCTCCTTCTACACACAGGAGCTCGTGTCCCGCGAGGGCGACGGCCTGCACCTGCGTCGCTCCGACGGCACCGAGTACACCGCTCAGGACGACGCCTTCGTGCTCGACTTCTACGCCGCCCATGCCGGCGCCGACGATGCCCAGCTGGTGCACGACGTGCTCACCAACGAGCAGATGTGGGGCGAGGACCTTACGCAGATCGCAGGTCTTGAGGAGTTTGTCGTCAGCGCGCTCGCTGTCGTGCGTGCCGAGGGCGCCAAGCAGGCCTTCGCCAACGCTCAGGCGTAAATTTCCGGCGCAGACGCGGGCGCGGGACGGCGTGCCCGCGTCTCGACTTCTGCTCAACCTGTAGGGTTAGGACCATTTGCAATGAACACTATCCAGATCAATCCGGCCGACAACGTGATCGTCGCGCTGTCGCCGCTTGCCAAGGGCACCGCCGTCGCGGTTCCCGGGGTGGGCGAGGTCGTGGCCGCGGAGGATATTCCGCAGGGTCATAAGATGGCCGTGCGCTCGATTGCCGCGGGGGAGGACGTCATCAAGTACGGCCTTCCTATCGGCCATGTGACGGGCGATGTCCAGCCCGGTCAGTGGCTTCATACGCACAATGTGAAGACCAACCTTTCGGGCGAGGTCGAGTACACCTACAACCCCACGCATCCGGTCGTGGATCCCGTTGAGCCTGAGACCTTTATGGGCTTCCGCCGCGCCGACGGTCGTGCCGCGACGCGCAACGAGCTGTGGATCATCCCCACGGTCGGCTGCGTCAACGAGGTTGCGCGTGCTATGTGCGAGCAGGCTCAGGATCTGGTCGAGGGCTCGCTCGAGGGCGTCTACTACTTCCCGCATCCCTTTGGCTGCTCGCAGACCGGCGCCGACCATGCCCAGACGCGTCGTCTGCTGGTGGCGCTCTCGCGTCATCCTAATGCGGCCGGCGTGCTATTCCTGTCGCTCGGTTGCGAGAACTGCACGCACCAGCAGGTGCTTGACGAGCTCGGTGACTTCGACCACGAGCGCGTCCGCTTCCTCACCTGCCAGGATGTAGCCGACGAGCAGATCGAGGGCCACAAGATTCTGGCCGAGCTGGCAGACCTGGCAAAGCAGTCCAAGCGCGAGCCCATTCCAGCCTCCGAGCTGGTCATTGGTCTTAAGTGCGGCGGCTCTGACGGTCTTTCGGGCATTACCGCCAACCCCACGATCGGTCGCGTGAGCGATATGGTCGTCGCCCGCGGCGGCACGTCGGTGCTTACCGAGGTGCCCGAGATGTTTGGCGCGGAGAGCATTCTGCTTGATCGTTGCGAGAGCCAGGACGTCTTTGACGCCGCCTCCGACATGCTCAACGGCTTTAAGGACTACTTCATTAGCCACGG
>CAJKEF010000221.1 GCA_905198825.1 uncultured Collinsella sp.
GCGGCACTGATGGTCGACTACTCGTGCGCACTCAAGCTCACGGGTTCCGTTGCCGTCATGACCGCTATGAGCGATGCTGCCAAGATGGGCGTCATGGTCAAGGGCGCGAAGTACTTTGAGTCGTTTGCCAAGGCCGACACCATTGTGTTTGATAAGACCGGTACGCTCACCGAAGCGCAGCCGCGTCTTGCCTGCGTACTCACCACCGATGGTTGGAGCGAGGACGAGATTCTGCGCCTTTCCGCTTGCTTGGAGGAGCATTTTCCGCATCCGGTGGCGCGCGCCGTGGTCAATGCGGCATGCGAGCGCGGGCTCGAGCATCGCGAGCGCCACGCTGCCGTCGAGTACATCGTGGCGCACGGCATCGCTTCGTCCATCGAAGGGCGTCGCGCCATCATCGGTTCCGCGCACTTTGTATTCGAGGACGAGGGCGCGCAGCTCGAGTCCGACATCAAGGAGCAAATCGAGTCCCAGATGCAGGGCTTGTCGCCGCTGTACCTGGCGGTCGACGGCACGGTCGTGGGCGTGCTCGGCATCGAGGATCCGCTCAAGCCCGGGGCCCGCGAGGCCATTGCCGACCTGCATGCGCTGGGCGTTAAACATGTCGTTATGCTCACGGGCGATTCTGAACGCACGGCCGAGCGCATTGCGCGCGAGGCGGGTGTCGACGAGTTTAAGGCCGAGCTGCTGCCCGAGGACAAGTACGCGTATGTGGAGCGCATTAAGGGCGAGGGGCGCCACGTTGCCATGGTGGGCGACGGTGTCAACGATTCGCCGGCGCTCGGTTTGGCCGACGTGGGGCTGGCAATGGGTGGCGGAAGCGACATTGCCAAGGAGGTCGCCGATATCATCCTGACCGATACGGATCTGGCCGCGATCGTGCGCCTGCGCCGTATGAGCCAAGGTCTCATCGACCGTCTGACGAGCTCCTACTCTAAGGTGATGCTCACCAACTCGGCTCTGCTGGCGCTGGGCATTACCGGCGCGATTACCCCGCAGGCGTCGTCGCTGCTGCACAACGGCTCGACGATCGCCTACAGCCTGAGCAACGCGAAAGCATATCTGCGCTAGCACTTTTACTTTAGTTTTCGGCCTGCATTTGGGCGGTGTTGCAGCCGCCAGAATGCAGGCCTTTTGCGTTTGACCATGTGCTAGCAGCAATATATAGTTGTGCTAGCTAAGATAGCGGAAGTCGAAGGTGAGGTTGAGATGGGTGCTGTTGACGGCATGGCGCAGGTGAACGTTCGCGTGGATCGCCAGGTTAAAAACCGTGCCGAGGAGGCGCTGCGGCTTTCGGGCGAGTCACTGCCCGAGCTCATCAAAAAGGTGGTGGCCAAGGTCGCGCAGGGTGGCGGGCAGTGCGAGGAAGTGCTTGCGGCCGTCGACGACCGGCAGCAGACCGTCGCGCCCGATACTCCGTTTGCCGCGTCGTGGGCGGCGGCAGACCGGCTTTATGCAGATTTGGGCATCGCTACGTCGCCCGTATCCGACGATCGCGGTTGGGACACAATCTATTCCGAAGCCATGGACGAGCGCTATCGCCAAAAGGGGATGATCCAGTGAGTGGGGCTCCCCTCAAAATAATGGTGGACGCCAACGTATGGGTTGATTCGTTTTGCGTCGACCATGCCGAGTCGCTTGCCGCGCGTGCGTTTATTGGGCAGGCGACGGAGACGGGGGCGTTGCTGTTCTTTCCGGTTCATATCGCCAAGGACGTGCTGTACGTTGTCCAACACGAGCTGAAGCGTAGCGTTCTTGCCAGCGGGGGAGCACTCGACGAGGCATCTGCCCGTGCAATTGGCAATGCAGCGTTGGCGTTTGTTCGGAACATGACCGAAAACGCCACGGCCGTGGGTGCAGATGCGTCGGACCTTTGGCTGGCCGACAAATACTTAGCGCTCCATCGCGATTACGAGGACAACCTGGTACTCGCCGCGTGCAAGCGCGCACAGGTCGATTACTTGGTGACCAACGATCGCAAGCTGCTCGAACATGCCGATCTTGCAGCAAAGACACCTCGTCAAATGATGCCGATTCTTGCTTTGGCCGAACGTGGCGGCGCGGCTATCGGTTGACGCGAACTGTTTGCGGGCCTCTTGGACGACGACGTGCCAAGGGGCCCGCGTCTGCTATTTACAAAAGCTCGGCCTTAATGGCGGGACTTTCTGCGAGCTGCTCGGCTGCCTTTTCGTCGGAGCTGTCGAGCGCTGCCAGGCTGCGGTAGACCCACTCGTTGACCTGGGTGTTTTTGACGCCTGCGGTCTGCATAAGGACGCCTACCTCGCAGATTGCTGCGAGCAGATCAGCTTTTGGACCCGCGAGCTCGACCTCGATGCCGTGGTAGGCGGACACGCCGCGGTTCTCACTCACATGGTCGATAAAGCCCTCGACGGTCTCAAGCTGCTGGGCGAGAGCTGCATCATCGTCAGCGTCCAGCGCGACGAGTGCGTTCGATACCGTGAGGGCGGGATGTCCGCAGGGGACAAAGCCTTCGATGACATCCATAGCTTCGGTAATGGTTGAGCCCAGGCCCACGAGGGCATTGACGAGTTGCTGCTTGGTATCCATAACGGTCCTTTCGACGGGTCAATTTTGCTTGGCGAAAATATACGTGACGCGTTCGGTGGTAAAAGTGCGAAGTATGGTGCACATTAGGGTCTTCACAGCTCGTGCATAGAGCAGCTGTCCGCCTTTAGAACGTGGTAAGATAGCTATCCACGAGCGGGGCTCGCCCCGCATGTTCCTTGAAAAGTCGACGGGTGTTGGGTGCTCGTGCCCAATGCCATCCAGACTTTCCCGACATTCGGGGGCGACTGGTTTCGACACGATAGCTCTGAGAGAGGAAGCAAGCCGAGGTCTCCTCGCCTCGTTAAACAGGGGTACCGTCAAATTGAATTGACAACAACTCTTCTTTTGAGCCTATGGCTCTCGCTGCTTAGTTTATAGCGGCGCGTCAACCCGGTGATTTCCCCGACACCGGCGCGACGTCATTTTAGGGGAATGCTCCTGCGCACGTAATCGGTATGGCGCAGGCTAAGACCGAACCGGTTAGGACGCCGCGAGCGTGTCGCTGCGCGCAAAGCGTCCGAGACAAAACCAGCGACTGAGCTTGGAGATGCCAATCAGGGGGCTTTCGTGGACCGGAGTTCGATTCTCCGCGCCTCCACCATAAGTAACAGGCAGGTAGATATTCGTATCTACCTGCCTTTTTATTTCTAGTCCGTACCGCGGAGAATCGAACTCTATGCAGGGCGCGGGCGTAAAGAAAACGC
>CAJKEF010000222.1 GCA_905198825.1 uncultured Collinsella sp.
ATCTTAAGCGACAGGTCGCGACCCCACTCGATGCCAAAGCCCGAACCGCACACGCTCGCCACGTAGGCAGCCAAAAAGCCGATGGCAGCCGCAATGCCGCCAATAACGGGAATAAACAACACGAGCACCGACACAACGCAAATCAGCGCCGGCAAAAACGCGATTTGGCATACACGCTGAAGCACGCCCGGAGTCTTGGTCATATCTTGGAGCGCCTGAGCCACACAGCCCTTTGGCGCATTCGCCACGGGCGGCTGCGGAACAAACTGCTGGGACTGAGGCTGTCCCTGGGGAGCGGGGCCAGCGGCACCGGCATTAGGAGCACCACACACGCCGCAGAACTTGTCGTTATCGCCCATGGGGGCGCCGCACTGCGAGCAGAACATAGAATCATCCCTTCGTATCTTGAACGAATCACTTGGATCACAAACGATGTCTTTAGCATCATTATTGCCCAATGTGGGGTCAAATACTCAAAGATGACCGATTTGCAAGGTACACGGCGCCAGCAGGCGGTTCGTTGAATACGTCTGTGCTAGTTCGTTCCGCGGAAGCCCTTGCCGACGATCTCGGAGCTGTCGACGATCGTGATAAAGGCACCCGGATCGACTTCGCGCGCATAGCGGCGCAGTTGCACGGCCTCGCGACGGCTCAGCACGCTCATGATCACCGTCACGCACTTGCCCGAGAAGGCACCGTAGCCGCGGCTGATGGTCGCCGTGCGGTTGAGATGCTTGACGATAAACTCCTCGACCTTAAGGGGCTCGGAACAAATGATCGTGCAGACCTTACGAAGATGAATGCTCTCGATGGCCTTGTCGACCACAAGCGTCTTGGCAAACAGGCCGAGCACGCAATACAGACCGATACGCGGACCATACAAAAAGGCCGCGATGGTCACGATGCCGATATCGACCAGCAACAGCGCGCGACCAATCTCGAGTGTGGTACGGCGTTTGAGGATCATAGCGAGGATGTCCGTGCCGCCCGTCGAGGCGCCGATATCAAAGACGATGGCGCTGCCGAGCGCCGGCAGAATCACGGCAAAGCACAGGTCGAGCCACATATCGCCCGTCATCGAGACACTGGTCGGGATAAAGAGCTCGAAAAGCGAAACATAGGCGGACAGCGCAAACGAGGCGAAGACACTCCACAGAATTGCCTTGCGCTCCAAAAAGATAAAGCCCAAAACGACGAGAACCGCGTTGATAATCCACATAAAGACGCCGACGGGCAGGGTCGGGAACAGCGTGGACAGAATAACCGACACGCCCGAGGTGCCGCCAAAAGCAAAGTGATTAGGGGTTTTAAACGCAACGATGGCAAAGGCCGTAAGAATCAGACCCAGATTGAGCTCGGCAAAAAAGCGCGGGAAGCCTGGCTCCTGGCTGCGCTTTTGACCGGCACGCTCGCCGCGCTCGATATCGGTGCGATCAACCACGCGCTCCATCGGCACCACAGGAGGACGATGCACCTCCTCGGCAGCACGCGATGCCGCCTCTGCAGCGGCGGCCTCAATCGCCCATGCCTTGCTTTCTGTTTCGTGCTCGTCAGCCATTACGGCAACCCCTCGTTAACAATTTGGAAACAATGCGCCCATTAGGGTAACGCGGAACGCGACGATTGCAACCCCTAGTTAGACGAGCGGTATGCCTACATCGGGGGGGCATACAAAAAACGGCCGGCCACGCTTTTGCTTGCGCGGTCGGCCGTTTAACGTTTTCGCAGATAAAACCTGCCAAAACAAACCTGTCCCTTTTTGGTAGGTTACTCGTGCTGGTTGGTGCGGTGCTCATACTCCTCGGGGGTGATGACGTCCTCGATGCGCAGGTTGACGCCTGCCACCTCAAGGCCGGTCATCGCAGCCAGACGCTCGGTCACGCGCGCCTTAACGTCGTCGAAAATCGCGGGCGCATAGGCGCCGTACTCGATAATGACGGAGATGTTGACGACCACGCGATTGTCATCGGTGACCTCGACCGTCACGCCCTTGGTCAGATTCTCGGCACCAAACTGCTCCTGCACAAAGTGCATGAGGTTGCCCTTCATGCCCAGGACGTGCGGTACCTCGCGGGTGGCCATGGCAACGATCTTCTCGATCACACCGTTGGAATAGGTCAGCGAGTCCTCGGACTCGTCCGCTTCCTCGTCATCCTCATCCGCATCGGACTCGGCCTCGACGAGCGCCTCGTCCTCGAGCGTTACGTCCTCGGCCTCGGCGGTGACGGTCTCGTCTACCTCGAGCTCGGTATCGGCCACATCGACCTTCGTGTTAAAAGCCATGGTTCCTCCTTATGCCCACCGCACACGCGGCGGTCGAATACATGCTAGCGGCCGCTAAACAGACGGCCGAAGAAGTTGACGATTCCGTTCTCGCCGTCGCGGATCTGGCCAATCACGGCGCCGATCAGCACAAAGAAAGCAATGACGAGCGTATCCCACAGGCCCAACGTAAGTACCAGCACGGCGAGGATAAAGCCCGCCACGGCGCCGAGCGTAGTGTTGGGGTGGCGCACGGCGTAGCTCCAGATAGCAGCGCCCGTACCTTTGATGAGACCCATGGCCTCGTCAAAGTCGTTGGCGGCGCTGTCGCGCTGCTCGCCGGCCTCGGGCTTGGTGTCGGCGGACTCGCCTGCCGGCGTAGCGTTCTGGTCGATCGTCAGGCGCGGCGTGCGGGCGGTCTTGTCTTGATTGGTATCACTCACCGGAAACCTCCACGGTCTGGACGGTAGTCTTGGACGGCAAAAAACGGACGCGCGCGGTCGTGCCCGGCGTGCCGAGCATGGTGTCGCAGGCCTTCTCGATGCGCTGCTGCATCGAGGTGGCAAGAGCGGCAACGTCCTTGTCATCGAGCGCGATGGCCTCGACCTTAAAACGAACGCGCGACTCGTCGGAGCCTTGAACGCGTGCCTCGATATGCTCAACCATCACGCGATCATCGCACTCTGCCGCGGCACGGGCGCACGAGGAAAGCGCTGCGAGCGTGACCTCGATATTGCGCTCCCCCGCCGGATGCACGCAGGACGGCTCGCGACGCGCGAACATCAGGCGGAAAAAACCGATGAGCACGCCAAGCGCCACGATAGCGGCGCACACCGTAACGACGACGCGAGGCATGGCGTCACGCAGCAGCAGCATAAAGCGATACGTATGCGGTCCCCAGAACTGGCAGACAAGCGTACCCAGCGCCACGATGGCGGCGGCAAGATACACGATCGCTAGGGCTCGTTTGAGTACGCGCACGCGCGCTCCCTTCAGGTTTCGGTC
>CAJKEF010000223.1 GCA_905198825.1 uncultured Collinsella sp.
ACCTTCATCGAAGGCACGGTCTTGTTCAGCGTAAAGGCCTTGAGCGCCTTCTCGTACGAACCCTCGATCGTAGCCTCGACCACGAGCTTCTCGGAGTTCAGCTGCTGCATCATGAGACCCTGCTGGAACAGAGGAATGTTGTCGCGGCTGATGACCTCGGGGCCGTTCTTGCCAATGTAGGCAGGCAGCTCGACCATAGCGTCGTAGGGCATGTTGGGGATAGCGCCCTTGTTCTCGCAAATGACCAGGAAGCGCTGCTTGGTGTCGTTCTTCAGAGCGATAGCCAGATCGGCAATCCAGTCGCCGTGGCTGCCCGCATAGAACGTGCTCTCGTCGATCTCGCCCGTCTTCTCGTAGTGATCGATACCATCAAAGAGGTTCTTCTCGCGCGTCTCCTCAACCTCATTCGCACGGGTGCGCTCGGGGTTGGAATGCTCGACGAACTCCTTCTGCTGCAGGTAGTAGTTCAGATACGTGTTGGGCAGGTACTCCGGGAAGCACTCCATGATCTCGTACTCGCCCTTCCAGACGTAGTACCAGCTGCCCTTGGTGTGGCGGTTCTGCTCGGGGTGCTCGTCAGTGGCCTCCTCGGGCTTCTTTGCCATGAGCGAGCCCATGCCCTTGAGGTAGGAGTCGGGCAGCAGGATCTGGTGCTCCTTGATGTACTCGCGCAGCTGCGGGAGCACCTCCTCGCCCTTGTGGCGGATCGAGGTGAACCAACCAAAGTGGTTGAGGCCAAAGTAATCGTACTCGACATCCTTCTTGTCGATATCGAGCGCGGCGCAAACCACGTCGATGATCGCGATCGGCATGTCGCAGATGTTGATGATGCGAGCATTGGGACGCAGCACGCGGCAGCCCTCGGAGACAATGGCGGCAGGGTTGGAGTAGTTGAGAATCCAGTAATCCTTCTTGGCGTACTTCTCAACGTCATCGATCAGCTCGACCATGGGGAAGATGGTGCGCATGCCGTAGGCAAGGCCGCCGCAACCACAAGTCTCCTGACCCACGCAGCCGTGACGCAGCGGAATCTTCTCGTCCTGCTCGCGCATGGCGTAGCCGCCCACGCGCATCTGGGCAAACACGAAGCTGGCATCCGTAAAGGCAGTCTCCTTGTCGGTGGTCACCGTGAGCTTGATGTCCAGGCCGAGGTCCTCGTGCAAAATCCAGTCCACGAGCACGCCGATCTTGCGCTGGCGCTCCTCGTTGATGTCGTACAGGCGAATCTCGTCAACGTCGAGCTCGTCCTTGCGCAGAGCGATGGACTTGACGATGCCGGGGGTAAAGGTGGATCCGCCACCACACAGAGTAATGATCATTGTTTACTGCTCCTTCTCAATTGCGTTTTCGACCTTGTCGCGCATCTCGGCGACCTTCATGCCAAAGATGATCTGGATATTGTTGCCGTTGCGGTTGATGCCGCTGTTGGGCACGTGGTTAATGAGGTTCTCATCGATGAGGTCCGGGTTCTTAACGTTCACGCGAAGACGCGTAAAGCAGTTCTCGAGCTCCTCGATGTTGTCCTTGCCGCCAAGACCTGCGACCAGGTCGGCAATACCTGCATCGACGCCCTCTGCGGGAGCTGCGGCAACAGCGCCCTGCTTCACCGCGACAGACGCGGCGGCCTCGCCCTCGGCAACGGACTCAGCAAGCTCGGACTCTTCCTCGCGACCAGGGGTGTGAAGGTTGAGCTTCTTAATAAGGAAGGTGAAGAGGAAGAAGTACAGAGCGGCGTTGACGACTCCAAGCACCAGCATAACCGGCCAGTTGGTCTTATCGACACCGAGAACCAGGTTGGAAACCACGATGTTGATGATGCCGCCTGCAGTCGAAGCGGGCACGGAGAGAACCTTGAGCAGGACCAGGAAGATGCCGGAAAGAACCGAGTGAACGACAAAGAGCACGGGAGCGGCAAAGACAAAGAGGAAGTCCATGGGCTCGGTCACGCAGGAGAGCACGGCGGTGATGATCAGCGGGATAATGACAGCCTTGGTCTTGTCCTTGTTTCCCTTGTAAGCAGTGAAGATAAAGGCGAGGCCGATGCCGATGTAGGGCCACAGGTTGTTGAAGGTGTAGCTGTTGAAGTAGGTGCTATCGGAGAAGGGCTGGCCCGTCATTGCCATCTCGGCAACACGGATGGGATAGGCACCGGCGATAACCTGATCACCCAGCGTAAGGGTGCCGCCCACATCGGAGAACTGGAACGGGGTGTAGATGAGGTGGTGCAGACCGGTGGGAACGAGCAGCTTGTTGAGCATGCCGTAGATAAACAGACCGATGTTGCCCGACTCCTTAATGATGCCGGCAACGGAGGAGATGGCACCCTGAACCGGAGGCCAAACGATGCAGAAGCCAGCGCCCATGATCCAGGAAATGATGATCATGATCAGGAACGGGAAGCGAACGCCCGAGAACATCGAAAGGGCAATGGGGAACTGCTTGTTCGAGTACTTGTTGAACACGGCACCGGTGATGCAACCAAGGATGATGCCGCCAAACACGCCGGTATCGAGCACCTGGATGCCCATAACGGTGGCCTGGCCGGTTCCGGTAAGACCGAGCATGCCGCTCGCATCGGCAAGAAAGCCGGTGGCGTTGAGCACGATGTTGTTAGCCTGCAGGAACAGGAAGAACGACATCAGGGCGATCAGCGAAGCATGGCCCTTGTTCTTCTTTGCCATGGCGCCGGCGATGCCCACGCAGAACAGAATCGAGAGGTTGTTGATGATAAACATCAGCGACTGATAGACAACGGCGCCCACAAGCTGGAACGGACCGGAGCCCAGTACGGGGACCAAAGCGCAGATGGTCTTGTTGGTCAGAATGATGCCCACGATGAGCAGGATGCCGGCAACCGAGAGATACATCATCGGCTGGACGATCGACTTCGCGAACACCTCCAACGGCGCTTTGAAATTGAACTTCTTTTTTGCGGTCATAGCGGTACTCCCCTTCCTTTTCCGCAAATTAAGACAGATGTGCCCTGGGCAAGACCGTAAGTCCTGCCTTATATCAATCGATGTGTGGGCACGTTATGCCTAGAGACCAGGTTCTCCAAGCAGGTTAACAATGTGATATGCGAGATAACTCTTCTCGGCATCGGTAACGACAACGTTATAGGTAGACGACAAGTGAGCGGCTATAGCATCCGCGCACGAGAATGCGCACGGATACGCCGTTTCGTCGATTCGGAACAGCGCGTCGCCACTGATTTGCCCGGCCGTAGGATCGAGTGCTCGCTGAGCGAAAAACTGCAGGTGACGA
>CAJKEF010000224.1 GCA_905198825.1 uncultured Collinsella sp.
ACCAGGATGGAGTATGCAGCCGAATGCGACTTGTTGAACGCGTACTTAGCGAACTTCTCCGCGTCATCCCAAATCTTCTTCGCGATGTCGAGTGAGTAGCCGTTCTCGACGGCACCGTTGTTCCAGTCTTCCTGGAGCAGGCGCATGATGTCGATTTTCTTCTTGCCCATTGCCTTGCGCAGCTTGTCTGCCTTGCCGGCGGAAAAGCCGCTCATCACCATGGACACCTGCATGATCTGTTCCTGGTAGACCATGGTGCCGTAGGTTTCCTCGAGCACAGGGCGCAGGCGATCGTCGTAGTAGTGGACGGGCGTCTTGCCGCTCGCCACCTTCACGTAGTCGTCGACCATGCCGGACTCGAGCGGGCCCGGACGGTTGAGGGCGATCGATGCGACGATGTCGGAGAAGCGGCGCGGTGGGAGCCGTGCGAACAGGCTCACGTACAGCGAGCCTTCTACCTGGAACAGGCCGTCCATGTTGCCTGAGCGCATAAGGGCGAAGGCGCCCTCGTCGTCGGTGGGAATCTCCTCGGGCACCATCTTGACGCCAGTGGTCTGCTCGACGTTGCGGCACGCGCGCGAAAGCACGCCCAAGGTGCGCAAGCCAAGGAAGTCCATCTTGAGCAAGCCCAGGTCAGGCGTGTAGTGGCCGTCGTATTGCGTGATGATGCCGCCGCCTTTGGTATCGCGCTTCATGGGCACGTGGTCGGCCATGGGGTCGCGGCAGATGATGGTCGCGCAGGCGTGCACGCCCTCGCCGCGGTGCAGGCCCTCGATGGAGAGGGCCGCGTCGATGATGCGGCGGGAGTCGGCGTCCTTCTGGTAGGTCTCGGCGAAGTCGGGCGAGAACATGTCCTCCTTGCCGTCGCACTTCTCGAGGACGAACTTCAGCTTTGCCTTGGGGTCGTTGGTGATCATCTTGGAGAGCTTCTGGCCCTGCCAGACAGGGAAGCCCAGGACGCGGCAGGCGTCGTTGATGGCCTGCTTGGCCTTGATCGTGGAGTAGGTGATGACGTGGCAGACGCGCTCGGGGCCGTAGAGCTGGCGAACGTGCTCCACGACCTCGAGGCGCCGCTCATCGTCGAAGTCCATATCGATATCGGGCATCTCGGTACGCTGCGGGGACAGGAACCTCTCGAACATCAGGCCGTTCTCGAGCGGGTCGAACGCGGTGATGTTCATGGCGTAGGCGACGATAGCGCCGGCGGCAGAACCACGGCCGGGGCCGACGCCGATGCCGTTGTCCTTGGCCCATTGCACGTACTCGGCAACGATGAGGAAGTAGGCGGCAAAGCCCTTGTCGCAGATGACCTTGTATTCGTACTCAAAGCGCTCTTTGATGTTGACGCCACCGATCTCGCGCGTGGCCCAGTCGTCACCGTAGTGCTGGCGCAGGCCCTTCTCGCACTCACGGCGGAACTGGCTCTCGTGCGTCTCACCGGGATCGAGCAACGGAAAGCGCGGCAGGATGATAGAGTCCCAGTCCAGCTCAACGTAGCACTTGTCGGCGATCTCGAGCGTGTTGTCGCAGGCCTCGGGGCAATACGAGAACATCGCCCGCATCTCCTCCTCGGTCTTCATGTAAAACTCCGAGCCGGTCATGCGCATGCGGTTGGGGTCGTCGACCTTGGCGTTCATGCCGATGCACATGATGACGTCCTGTACGGGCGCGTCCTCGCGGCGCAGGTAGTGGAAGTCGTTGGTGGCGATGACCTTGACGCCCACCTGTTTGGCGATGTCGATGAGCGTACGGTCCATCTGCTCGTCGGTCAGGCCGTTATCGGTGGTAATGCCGTGTTCCTGAATCTCGATATAGAAGTCGCCGGGGTCGAAGGTGTCGCGGAAGGTCTCGGCCCACTTGATGGCGCCCTCCATGTCACCGCGGTCGATGTATTTGGGAATGATGCCCGCGATGCAGGCGCTCGTGCAGATCATGCCCTTGGCGTGGCGACGCAGGTTGTCGAGCGTCACGCGCGGCTTGTAGTAAAATCCCTGCACAGCGGCCTCGGAGACCGTCTGCATCAGGTTGACGTAGCCCTCCTGGTCCTTGGCCAGAAGAATCATGTGGTAGAGCTCGGGCTTATGGTCGCGGGCGAGCGTCTCGTCCGGCGTAAAGTAGACCTCGCAGCCAAAGATGGGTTTGATGACCAGGGGCGGCTTGAGCTCGTCGATGTTGCCCTTCTCGTCCCACATGGCCATGTCCTTCACATACTGGGCATGCTCGCGCGGGTTTTCCTCGGGATCGGGCTCCACCAGCTCGTCGCGGCGGTCCTTTTCCAAGAAGGCCTTGTCGTGACTCCAGGTTTTGTACTCGGGCGTGTTGTGGTTAACGGCGTCGCAGGCCAGCGCCAGGTCGGGCACGCCATACATGTAGCCGTGGTCGGTAATGGCCACGGCGGGCATGCCAAGCTCAACGGCACGGTTGACCATATCCTGGATACGGGTTGCGCCGTCGAGCATGGAGAAAACAGTGTGATTGTGCAGATGGACGAATGCCATGTGATGAGCTCCGATGCGGGTTCGTGTTCTGACTGAACGATTTTACCGCACGGCACGGACAGCACCCGAACCTAGCCAAACCAACACGGGTTAGCGATCAGAACGATCGGGCAGCACTGTCCACCCCTCCCCTCGCTCAGTTGCGGTGAAATAGTTCCTGTTTGGCCCGTCTAAGCAGCAATTCAGGAACTATTCCACCGCAAGCTATTGAGGCTAGAGATTGTAGGTGACTACTTGAGGTTCGGCGGGTTCGACGAAGATGGCTGGATTCGCCTGCTCCACGCGGACGAACTTGACGGTCACGGCCTCAAAGCCCGCCTTGTGTAGAACATCAGCGTAGACGCGCGCCTGCAGGGCGTGCTTCTCGAGCAGCTGTTCCGGCGTCTCATCCGACGTGCCACCCGTCTTGTAATCAATGACCAGGGCGCGCGACGGATCGGCCGGGTCGGTTGCCAAGGCATCGATGGCGCCCTCGGCATAGGCACCGTAGCGAGCGATGTCCTTGTCCTCGCAGCCCAGTGAAAAGAACGGTACCTCGGCACGAACGCACGGCCAGGCAAGCAGCTCGGCACGGACCGCCGACTTGAGCCAGCGATTCAGGGCGACATCGAAGCGCTCGCGCTGCTCCGGCGTCAGGCGCCATAGACGCGCCAGTGCATCGGCGCGCGCAGCGGGCAACGCATTGGCACCCATCTCGATGAGCCACTGGCAGGCGGCGTGGAAGGCCGAGCCCAGCGCCATGGGATTGCCGACGGG
>CAJKEF010000225.1 GCA_905198825.1 uncultured Collinsella sp.
GCGGCGGGCGATATAGTCGCAAAAATCAAAATAATCGCGCCCGGCGTGCCAGGTGCCCAGGCAATTCATGCTGCTAAAGGTGCCGTCTTCGTTGAGCGGCACGCAGCCGTGGAACAGCAGGTTGCCGTTGGCGACCTTGTACATCGAGCCGTGGGAATAGAGGAAATCGATATGGCGATGCAGGTGATCGGCGGTGACAAACTCGGACACGAGCTTGTCGATGATGTGCTGCTCCTCGGGCGTGAGCGTGTAGGGGTCCGCCGGATCGACGGTGGGGAAGTCGTTGGTCGTGAGCGGCCACACGCTGCCGTCGGCAAGCGTGACTGTGCCGGCGTCGTGATCGATCTTGTCGAGCAGCAGGCGGTCGGCCATATCGAACTCGGGGTGGCGCTGGATAATCTGGCCCTCGAGCTTAAAGAGCAGCACGTTGATGGCCTTGATCAGCGGGGTGATGGACTCACCGGCGGTGTAGGTGGCATCGGCAAAGGCGACAAGCTCGCGCAGCGAGATGCCGTAATCGTTCTCGAGGATCTCGTAATTGTCGTAGCGTAGGTTATTGCGCAACACCGTGGCGATGCAGGCGGGCTCACCGGCCGCAGCACCCATCCACAGCAGGTCGTGGTTGCCCCACTGGATGTCGAGCGAATGGTAGGTGAGCAGACGGTCCATAATCTTGGCCGCGCCGCCGCCGCGGTCGAAGATGTCGCCCACCAGGTGCAGGTGGTCGACGGCCAGGCGCTTGATGAGCGAGGCGAGCGACTCGATAAAGTCGTCGGCGCTGGCGGTCTCCAGGATGGACTCCACGATGCGCTCGTGATAGCGCACACGATAGTTGTTCTCGTCTGGATGCGTGTGCAGCAACTCGTCGATGATGTAGGCGTAATCACGCGGGATGGCCTTACGCACCTTGGAGCGGGTGTAGCGACTCGAAAGCGAGCGGGCAACCACAATGAGCTGGTCGAGCATGGTCTTGTACCAGGTGGGCGAGTCCTCGCGCCGGCTGCGGACAAGATCGATCTTCTCGCGCGGATAGTAGATGAGCGTGCACAGCTCGCCCTTTTCGTCAAAGGAGAGCGTGTCGCCAAAGATCTCGTCGACATGCTCGCGTACGACGCCCGAGCAGTTGTTGAGGATGTGCATAAAGGCTTCGTACTCGCCGTGCACATCGCTCATAAAATGCTCGGTGCCCTTGGGCAGGTTGAGGATGGCCGAGAGGTTGATGATCTCGGTGAATGCGGATTGCTCGGTGGGGAACTGTCTCGACAGCAGGCGCAGATACTTGAAGTCTTGCGGGTTGCGATCGAATGCGACCATGAAACACCTTCCGATGGGGCTGGTAAAACTGATAAACAGCGTCAAACGTTTATCAGTATGCGCCGCTTTTGTTTCGAATGGGGATGGGAGGTCGAATTGTTGGCCGAACGGTTTGGTAAATCGATTTAGTTGAGGTAGATATGGCGGTTGAGTGGAGACGACAGAGGGTGTTTTCTCAGATATTTATGCGTGGGGTCGGTGGAGACGATGATGGTAAAGATGTTCGCTATTTTTGGTTCGATTTGGTAAATAGTGGACATATGTACCGTATGTAGGCTCACTGTGCGATAATTTGCGCAGCAATGAGTAAGGAGCCTCATATGAGTGATTTTGTCCTGACCTGTGAATCCGCCGCCGATCGAACCCGTGAGTTCTTTGCGTCGCGCAATATTTCTGTCGTGTGTTTTCATTACGAGATCGACGATGTTGTCTATACGGACGATCTGTATCAGTCGATTACGCCGGACGAGTTTTTTGCCCAGATTGCCGCGGGCGCCATGCCCAAGACGTCTCAGGTGAGCGTGGGTGAGTACGAGGAGTTTTGGGAGCCGTTTGTTGCCGAGGGTAAAGACGTGCTGCACCTGACGTTGTCTTCGGGTATTTCGGGCACGTATGGATCGGCCTGCGTTGCGGCGCAGATGCTCGCGGATCGCTATCCCCAGGGCGGCAAGGTGCGCGTCATCGATTCGCTGGAGGCGTCTTCGGGCTTTGGCCTGTTGCTGGAATATGCCGCCGACGTGCGCGATAGCGGGGCTTCACTCGACGAGACGGCTGCCTGGATCGAGGAGCACAAACTCAACCTGCACCACTGGTTCTTCTCGACCGATCTGTCGAGCTACCTGCGCGGCGGTCGCATTTCGGCCGCGAGCGCGATCATCGGCACGGCGCTCAAGATTTGCCCGCTTATGACGGTCGATTGCGAAGGTGGTCTGTCGCCACGTGAGAAGATTCGCACCAAAAAGCGCGCGATTTCCGAGATGGCTAAGACCATGATGGCACACGTGCAGGACGGTGCGGATTATTCGGGTAAGTGCATCATGTCGCACTCGGCGTGCCGCGAGGATGCCGAGGCAGTTGCGGCGCTGATTGAGGAACAGGTTCCGCAGCTTAAAGGCAAGATTGAGATCAATGACATCGGCACTCTGATTGGCTCGCATACCGGACCTGGTACGGTGGCGCTCTTCTTTATGGGCGACAAGCGCGTGGATTAATTTGCCCTACCACATCGCTGCATGATTGTTCAAGCGAAAACGGCCCGCCTCACGTTTGTGGGGCGGGCCTTGCTGTTGCGGCTAGCGTTTCTTTCCGCGGAAGAAGAAACCGTGCAGCGAGGGCTTGAGTCCGCGGTTGGCGCGACGCTCCTCGATATGGTCGTGGATCGAAGCGACGCGCTCGATGACTTCGTCGGGAATCGGCACATCGGGATTCATGTTCTCGACCTGGCTGACCTCGGCGGCGGCGACTTGGTCGATAATGGGCACATCGTCGCGCGAGATGACAGGCGTGGCGTCTTCCTTCATCTTGCGATAGCGCTGCATCATGTCGGTCTGCAGCTGCTGTGCCGAAGGCGGCGTCCAGATGATGGCATTGGCGCCGGCGGCGATGGTCTCACGGATGCTCTCGGGCGTCTTGCCGCCCGGTGCGATGAGCGGCAGGTTGGGATAGTGCTCGCGCAGTTCACGCAGGACCTGCGGCGTGTTCTTGCCGGCGGCGATGTTGAGGATCTTGGCGCCGGCGCGCACTTTGGCGTGAGCATCGTCGTCGCAACGAACGACCGTGGCGATGACGGGGATGTCGGCGATGTTGGTGATGTGCTCGACCATCTCGGCAGTAGCGGGGGAGTTGACCACGCAGCCCGCCGCGCCTTGCATCTCGGAAACGGCCGCCATCTGCACGGAGCGCTTACCGGTGGTGGTGCCGCC
>CAJKEF010000226.1 GCA_905198825.1 uncultured Collinsella sp.
GGTACCCGCGGCGGCGAGTCCCGCGGCGGCAAGCGCTTTGACGAGCGCGGAGCCCGCGAGGGCGGCCGCGGTGGTGAGCGTCGCGAGGGCGCTCGTGGCAACGGTGGCCGCAGCGGCGCCGGTCGTTCGAATGAGTCGCGCGATCGTCGCGACCCGCGTGCCAGCCGCGATCGTCGCGATGACTGGCGCAACTACGACGACACCCGCGAGGAGCGCCGTGGCGGCTATCGCGGTGGGCGCGGCGGCAACCAGGCCGGCTCCCGCGGCGGTCGTGCCGGCGGTCGCGATAACCGTGGCAGCTATGGCAACAATCGTGGCGGCAAGCGCGGCGGTAGCTCCCGTCGCCCCGGCGACGGCGGCGGCAAGCGCAAGTAACATACGCGTCGCACGCTAGAGCGAGGCGAACTAAGGGCCCCGAGCAACTACGCTCGGGGCCCTTTTGTTTGCCGCATCCGACCGTTGGTCCGGTGTGATTTGCTCAGGAATGCACCTGGAGGATGCTGAAGGCCCGTTTTCAGCCATGCGGCAATGGGTCCCATGGGGTGCGCCGTGCATTTTTTGGAGTATTCTGCAGATCGAGTTGCCTGCATACGATTCGACGTCGCCAGCGGTGGCCTTCGGATATCCCTAGCGAGCGTTTTGAGTCAGACTTTTCCGTTTTCCGGTGCAAAGGTGCGTCATTCTCGTTATATCGGAACCCAAAATGATGCAGCGCCCTACAGTTTTGCCCGCTCGCGGCGGTGTTGGCACGAGCGCGTTGCAGAATACTCCGTTTTTTGCACGGTCCGGGATGGGGTACCTCAGGAGAACGTGGCGGTATCTAGTAAGTATATGCAATCTGTACCGTAATTTATACAAAACGAAGAGGCAGACAGCGTAGGGTGGGTGCATTGGGGTGCTTGGTGCACCAAAACGGGGATCCCATGCGCCGTATACTCTGTCTGAATGTGAAAACGGCTTGACGCGTTGCCAGGCGTAGGGGAGGGTGCCTAGATGAGCGTATTCGAAATTGTGTTTAGTCCGACTGGTGGAACGCGGAAGGTGTCTGGCCTTGTGGCCGGGGCGCTGGACAAGAATACCGTTACCGTCGATCTGACCGATAGCGGGCTAGATTTCAGCGCCGTCTCGATGACTGAGGACGACGTGGCCGTAATCTCTGTGCCGGCGTATGCCGGTAGAATCCCGGCTGTGGTGGCTGACCGGTTGGGTATGGTGCGCGGCAACGGGGCTCGGGCTGTTTTGGTTTGTGTATACGGCAACCGCGCGTTTGAGGACACGCTCGTAGAGCTGGAGGACGTTGCGAAGCACGCCGGATTTAGGGTGGTTGCAGCGGTTTCTGCTATTGCTGAGCATTCCGTTGCTCGTCAGTTTGCTGCTGGGCGACCGGATGCGCAGGATGCGGCGCATCTCGCAGAGTTTGCGCAGCAAATTCAGCAAAAGCTGTTGGCTGAGGATGCATCCGAGCCCTCTATTCCCGGCAATCGTCCTTATAAACAAGCTGGAGGTCATCGCATGGCACCCGAGGCAACAGAGGATTGCGTCTCCTGCGGTGCATGCGCCGCGGCGTGCCCCGTTTGTGCTATCGACAAGGGTGACCCCAAGCGAGCAGCTGGCAAGGAGTGCATCTCCTGCATGCGCTGCATCGCCGTATGTCCGCGAGGCGCTCGCAAGCTTGATCCCAACAGGCTATCCGCTGTTTCCCAGATGCTGAGCAAGGTTTGCGTCGTGCGGAAGGAATGCGAGCTCTTTATCTAGCGCATACGAAATTGCTGCAAGGAGTGCTCCTGGGTGCCGGCGGGAAAGGAACGTCCCTAAGTGCCGCCTAAATACCGTTTATCGAAGAAAAAATACCGCTCACCGGTCATAATGACTATTCTGGCTTTGGGCTTGTCTACAATAGCTCCCGTAAAAAGAAATGCGGAAGGTTACCGAGTCCCTCGGACGTGGGCCTAACCAAAGTCTTTGAACGGGTGTGTCTCTATGGATGCATTCGCTTGATTTTGGTTGGGCTATATTTATGAAGGGACATGTCACCATGGGTTTCTTTTCTCGCCTTATGGGGGGCTCGGATAAGCAGACGACTGCAGCTTCCGAGTTCGAAATCCTCGCTCCCGTTTCCGGCGAGCTTGTTCATCTAGAAAATACCAATGACCCCGCTTTTAGCAGTCGCGCGGTAGGCGATGGCGTTGCCGTGGTTCCCCAAGAGGGAACGGTGTGCGCTCCTGTTTCCGGTACCGTCGCGGCGCTGTTTCCGACTGAGCACGCGCTGGGCATTATGTCCGACGACAGCTCTGCTCAGGTGATGCTGCACATCGGAATCGACACTGTTAAACTTGAGGGCAAGGGCTTCCATGCGCTTGTTGCCCAAGGTGACCATGTCGACGCAGGTCAGCCTCTCGTCGAGGTCGATTTCGACGTGGTTCGCGCTGCCGGCTTCGATCCCACGGTCTTCGTTATCGTGTGCGAGCGCTCGGAGAACTCGACTCTTCGTGAGCATGCTTCCGGCCCTGTTGCTGTTAAAGAGCCTGTCGTCTGGCTTTCCGAGTAAATTCTTGTGGTGGGTACCGTGGTTATCAAGCGAGTTTTTAACAACAACGTCGCAATGGTCACTTCGGACGATGGCTCCGAGCTCATCGTCATCGGTCGAGGCCTCTGCTTTGGTCGCCATGCCGGCGATGCCATCGACGAGGCGTCGGTCGAAAAGACCTACGCGTTGCAGGAGGGAACTTCTCAGGATTCGCGTACGATTGACCGCTTGGCACATCTTTTGGAGTCCATCCCCACCGTCAACCTCGTGATTTCCGAGGACATCGTTCAGATGCTTCGTCGAGAGCTCAATGTCGATATCAATGACAAGATCCTCATCGCTCTCGCAGACCATATCAGCCTCGCCCTCGATCGCGAGCGCAAAGGCGTTTCCTGCGAGAACCCGCTGCTGCTCGAGATCCAGCAATTCTATCGCAAGGAGTATGCGCTTGCGGGCCGTGCCCTTCAGATTATCAAGGACTATTTGGGCATCCAGATGAGCGAAGAAGAGCAGGGTTTTATTACGCTGCATATCGTCAACGCCACCATGCCGCAACGCTCCGACCGTCTAATCGTTTCGGTCCAGCTTGTTCGCGACGTGCTCGCGATTGTTTCCAAGCGCTATGCTACGACCCTCGATGACACCTCGCTGCCTTACGAACGCTTCGTTCGTCACCTGCAGTTTTTCTCTCAGCGAGCACT
>CAJKEF010000227.1 GCA_905198825.1 uncultured Collinsella sp.
GTTGATATCGCGATCGATGAGTGCTTCGAAGCTCGGTGGTAGATAGGTGGTCTCCAGGCACAGCGGCGCATCGTCCAGATAACGCAGTCGGACAAGTTTGACGAGCTTGCTGCCCACGGCGACATCGAAGAACTTGGCCGCATTGCCCGCGGCCTTGGCAAAGCCCGAGTCCACCGTGCGCGTGGTGGGCTTCATACCCTGGCCCTGGACCTGTGTCGTGTAGCTCGAAAACACCAGGTTGTTCTCGTGGAGCGCCGGCGTGTCGGCCACAAAGGCGCCACGCCCGCGCTCGGTGCGCACCAGGCCCTCATCAACGAGCACCTTAAGGGCGTGGCGTACGGTGCTGCGCGACAGCCCCGATTCGTCCATGAGTTCCATCTCGGACGGCAGCTTGTCTCCGCGCGCGTAGGTGCCGGAGGCGATGCGGTCGCGCAGCATGCCCGCCAAGCGCTCGTATTGGGTCAGTCTCTTTTTAGATGAAGCGTTCATGCGATCAACCTGTATCTAACCTGTATGCGTATCTAATCAAGCATGTATTCAATACAACAACAAAACCGCTGGTAGCAAGTTATCGAAAACCGTATCAGCAAATTTTCTAAGACAAATATAGCATACAACTAGTCGACATAACCAAAACATGTATGTAACTTGTATGCCATCGAGAGCATCAAACGAGAAGAAAGGCTGATGCACGATGACTACTCAGGAACAGGTTAAGGACGTCGTCTCCCAGGTTTTGGCCGACAAGGCAGACAAGGGTGGCATCAAGCGCGTCGTGTGGATTGGCGCCGGCGGATCCAACGGCGGCAACTATCCTGCCCAGTACTTTATGGAGCACGAGGCCACGCAGGTCGTGAGCTCCAGCTACACCAGCAATGAGTTCGTGCACGCAACTCCTGCCTACGTTAACGAGAACACCCTGGCCGTCGTCGTGTCCATGTGCGGCACCAAGGAGACCATCGTTGCCGCCCAGGTCGCCAAGGACCACGGCGCCAGCACCATCGCCATCTATGTTGACGAGTCCGGCCTCACCGAGGTCTGCGACTACAAGATCCAGTACGACAGCCTGGCCGTCGACGAGTCCTGCATGGGCCGCACCAACTCCGCCGTCGTGACCATGATCGCCATGGAGCTCACGCAGCAGACCGAGGGCTATGCCGAGTACGAGACCGCTATGGCCGCGTTTGACTTGGTCGACCCCATCTATCGCAAGGCCGTCGAGTACACCCGTCCGCTCGCTGCCAAGTGGGCCGAGCAGAACGCCGACAAGCCCTGCATCAACGTCATGGCCCAGGGCCCGCTCTTTGGTGCCGCCTACGTCTTTAGCATCTGCAACGTGCAGGAGATGCTGCAGATCGACTCTTGCACCATCAACACCTGCGACTTCTTCCACGGCCCCTTCGAGATCCTGGACAAGCGCACCTCGCTGTTCCAGCTCATCAGCGTCGGCCGCAGCCGCTGCAACGACGAGCGCGGCATCCGCTTCGTCAACCAGTACGGTGGCGAGCGCGTCTATCAGCTCGACGCCAAGGAGCTCGGCCTCAACGACATCAAGGACAGCGTGAGCGAGTACTTCAACCACCTGATCTTTGCCCCGATCCTCAACAACGTCTACATGCGTGCACTCTCTGCCGTCACCCACAAGGACTACATGACGCGCCGCTACATGTGGAAGCTCGACTACTAAGAGTTACGCGGTTTTACCAAACCGCGTAACGGCTCGACGCTGCGCGGGTCGCATTTGGGCAATCTGGCGTTCAGCTTCAAGGGCGCGACCAGAAGGTCAGCGCCCTTTCGTTTCACGCCACCTTGCCTCAAATGCGACCCGCTCGCTGACTTACGCTCAACCAGCGGCGCCTTAGACGTTGGGGACGTTCTTAAATGACTAGTCATTCAGGAACGTCCCCAATGAGTATGTGGGGAAGCAGATTTCTCCGTTCGGCGATTTGTGTCTTGAAAAATGTATATAACGACTATAACGTAGTACGAAACATATTGGAAACAATACCGAGGAGGCTGCGTTGAAGAAGAGCAATCTGGGCTATGTGCTGGTGCTGATCGCCGCGCTTATGTGGGGCAGCATCGGAATCTTTGTAAACGGCATCTCGGCCATGGGCGTTTCGTCCCAGAGCATGGCTGCCTTTCGCTTGTTGGTCGGAGCGCTTATCTTGGCGCCGGTCCTGATGTTTATGGGCTGCCGTCCGGGTGAGGGGTCTACCGTGGCTCAGGGTCCGCTGGCCCTGTTCAAGGCAAGCCCTAAAGAGCTTGTTCCCTGTGCGCTTGTCGGCATCGTCGGTTTGGCCGCCGCCAACACCTGTTATTACGAGTGTATGGGCGAGGTGGGCATGTCCACGGCCTCGGTGCTGCTCTACACCTCGCCGGTGTTTGGCGTCATGCTCGGCCGCGTGCTTTATCGCGAGGATGTGACTCCCAACAAGCTCGTTGCCATCGCTTTTAATATCGGTGGCTGTGTACTCGCAGTGACCAATGGCGACCTTTCCGGTTTTCATTTTTCGGTTTGGGGCGTCACGTCGGGCGTGATCGCGGGCTTTTGTGGCGCGTCGCTCGCGGTGTTTAGCCGGATAGCAACCAAGACGGTCCACCCGCTGGCTGTCACGTTTTGGGGCCTTGTTTTTGGCGGTGCGGTTATGGCGGCTATCGCGGCTCCGTGGCCAGATGTCGCCGCGGCAATGTCGCCACAGCTGCTGCTGCTGTTCTTTGGTTTTGGACTCATCCCCACAGCCGTGGCCTATGTCTTATATATGCAGGGTCTGTCCATGGGGCTCGAGACGTCGAAAGTTCCCGTCGTAATGTCATTCGAGACGGTCGTCACCGTACTGCTGGGCATTGGTGTCTACGCCGAGCCCGCCGGCGCGATCAAGGTCCTGGGCATCGTGCTGGTGCTTGCGTCCATCCTGATCATGAACACCGACTTCTCCAGGCTGCGCAACAGCGCCATTGTCAAACGTATTGTCGAGAGCATGACCTTTAAGCCCAACGCGTGGTGGACGGAGAAATCGCAGGACATGGATCTGTTTAAGGAGCGCACCGGCATCGCGCTGGAACCCACCGTGCAGGAAAGCCCCTGGTACTTCGTGCGATAGAGGATTGCGCGCGGCGTCTGACCTGGGGTTATCCAGCCAGCGCCGGCCTATCCAGCCCCAACGTTTCAAGTACGTTAAACCCGTCAACGGTCGATTTTCACCCGCGAACGGTCTTTATACTAA
>CAJKEF010000228.1 GCA_905198825.1 uncultured Collinsella sp.
AAAGAAAACCGCAGGTAGAAAGCCTGCGGTTTTTCATGAAATGCGGGTGTGGTTGGGGGTATCGGGTTAAACGTAGTAGATGGCCCGGTTTCGTGGCGAGCACCCCCAACGACCCCTTAGGGACGGGGGGGAACGGATCATTTTGGCCCTCTGAGGTCAGTGACGACAGCCATATAGGCCGTCCCGTTCAAAACCATGCCGGTTTACGGGGCTAAATCGTGAACCTCCAACCACACGCAACTTGGGAATAATAAAACCGCAGGTAGACGACTCGCCTATTTTCGAAAAATGACGGTATGGTCGGTCTATGCCAATCTGGCCCCGTAAACCGGCATGGTTTTGAAATGGCACCGTAGCAGTATTGGTTCTTGTCCCGGCGCAGCCTGCCCTACAGCCCGTATTTCACGACAACACGGTTGATGCGGCGGCACCACGGCTTGTACAGGGCAGCCAAAAACACGCAGGTCGCAAGGCCGTGTGTGATATCGAACGGCACTGCCGTGGCAAGACGCGCCACGACGCCCGCCCACGTGAGCGGTTGTACAAAACCGATAATGTCGTACGCGTTGATCACCACGCCGTACAGCAGACCCGAAGCAAAGCCGTACGCCATCAGCGCCGGCATGCGCACGGTTCCATCCGCACGGTCGAACGCACCGGCATGCGCCAGCGCACCGCCAACATAGCCAACCAGGCCCCAGGCATACATCTGCCATGGCGTCCACATGCCCTGTCCAAAAAAGAAATTGCTGGTCAGCGCCGCCAGCGCACCGACCATAAAGCCGTTACGACGACCGAGCGTCGCACCCGCGATAATGGCGATAGCGCTCACGGGCTTAAAATCGGGAATGGGCCCAAACAGGATGCGCCCCGCCGCGGCCAGCGCCGCCAGCACCAGCGTGGGCATGATCTGGCGCAGGCCCGGGCGCGACGCCTCGTAGCCCGCAAAGAACAGCGCAAGCACGAGCGCCACCACAACCAGCATGGCAAGCGCCGCCTGCTCAACGCCCGCCAGCAACGCCGCAGCCATCACCGCCGGCACCGCCAGCAGCAGCGGGATCTCCATATGTTGCAATGCACGCGACAACGGCAGCCTCCATCAGACAAATGCCCGTACATGGTAGCACGCGCAAAATAGAAGCCGACCAGTCCCCCGGTCGGCCCCGACAGCCATTCGTCTGTTACGCCCGCTGCACAAGCGGCACCAAGCTCTATTCGCCCGCCACCTTAGCGGCAATCGACGCGGCAAAGGGGTCAAACAACAAGCCGCCCACAACAACAAACGCCCAGCCGCCCGTCACAAGACGTGCCCAGCGCGAAAAATAAGGCATGCCATTGACCACGCCAAAGCCCGTCTGAAAAGCAATCTCAAACAGTCCGATAAGGCAAAAGAGCAGTGTAGCGCCCACAACGGTTCCGCAGATGCGCGCGCCGGGAGTACCTGGCTCAAAGCCAAAAAACTCGACGCACATGCCGACGGTTTTACCAAAGGGCGGCATAAAGCTCACAATTTGTGCAATGGCAATGGCTAAGGCAAGCTGTCCCCAAAAGCCGGTAACGCCTTGAAAATCGAGTGCAGCCTTTCCCTCGATAATCGGCAAAAACGAACACATGAGTAGAGGGTTGACGATACCATTGAGGATCGTCACGACGGTGCTCTTTTTCAACGTCAAGTAAATCAACTCCTAGTATTTTGCCAACCGGCATCGAACAAACGGGGCATGGCACTACGTAAGCGAATCGGGCGAGGGCAGAAGCGGTGACACCAGCGCCGTGGCGCCAAACAGGACGGAGCATCCCAAAAGAAGTGTTTCGTAGCTCTCGCCAATCCAGTAAGAAAGCACCACGGGAATCAAAAACGTCAATCCCAGCGAGACGGTACTCACCACACCGCCAGCGCTTCCCGCAAGGCCATCGCGCACACCGGGAAGCATGTACGGCAGCGACTGGACGACAGGCCCGGCAACGGCACTCGCGATGCCGATCGCAAACATCAGCCCCACCGATGACTGGGAAATAAAAGCTTCCCCAGCCCACATGAGCACGCCCCCGACAACCGCCGACAAAGCCATGAATGCACGGTAGTCCTTAAACTGTGCGCGCATATAGGGGCCGACCACGCTTCCGACAATCGATCCGAGGGTTACAAACGAAGCCAGGACTCCAGCGGTTTGCGGCTCGATCGAAACCTCAAGCGCCGACACCAAATAGCCGGAGTACGCCGTAGCCGACGCGAGGGCGACTCCAAGCAGCACCGCCACAAGCCAAATCATCGGCATCTTGGCCACCGTTCCAAAAGCGCCCGCCGTCGGCGCGGAGTCACCGGAGGCGTCATCGCTTGCTGCACGCACGGCGTCCGCCGACGGCGCGACAAGCAGCCACAGCAGCCCAAATACCGCAAACAAGACAGCGGCGAGCACGTATGCCTGCCCAGCCGCCGCAAAGAGAGGAGACGTCGCAAGCGAGCAGGCGATGCCGGCGGAGCCCGCCGCATAAAACCACCCCATGGCGCGATCAGTGTCATCGCCAAAAGCAGGTCCCAACACCTTCAACGCAATGGCGTTGATGACGCAGGGCGCCGCACCCAACAGCACGCTCGCCGCGAACAGCGCCGTAAACGAGGAACACGCGACGCGCGCAACCGCCGCGGCCGCAGAGACCGCCGATGCGAAAAGCACGAGCGCCTTCACGCCGCGGCGATCGGCACAAACACCTGCCGGCATACCAAACACCACAGCAGGAATAAACGGGGCAAACAGGACGGCCGAAAACTCGGCAGACGACAACCGCAGGCTCGACACAACCATGTGCGCCAACCCCGACACCTGGTACTGCGCATAGTTGGCGGCAAACACGATGCCGCACACCACAAACAGCAACGCGTACTTCTCGACCGTCCCTTTGCTCACGTCAATCACCCTAACTACGCCTCGTCCTTGCGATAGACAATACGCCCATCGAATATGGTCGTTTCGATCTCCAGCTCGCGAATCGCCATCGGGTCCATCTCAAACGGGTTATCCGACAGGATAACGATGTCGGCCAGCTTGCCGGCGGCAAGACTTCCCAGACGGCGCTCGAATCCCTCGACGTAGGCAGAGCCGAGCGTATGTGCCTGAAGCGTCTCGCCAAGCGTCAGGGCATTCTCGCGGAAATAGCCCTCCGCTGGATGCCCATCGAACTCGCTGCGCGTCACCGCGGCATATACGGTGTCGATGGGATCGAT
>CAJKEF010000229.1 GCA_905198825.1 uncultured Collinsella sp.
GTGAGGGCCTCTCGCGCCCATACGGTTTCCCAGGATCTCGCGGCTCAGCTGGTCAAAGAGCCTTACATCGGTCTTAACGTAGTCGCCGTTGAGCCCTATGCACTCGTTTTGGATGAGCACGCACGACTTGCCATCCGGCGTTGGACCCAAAGCCGAGCGCAAGCGCGATACCGTCGAATACAGATTGTTGCGCGCGGCGCTAAACTCGGCATGGGGCCACAACTCCATGGCGATTGTCTCGCGGTCGACCATGGCATCCATGCCCAACGCGAGCCGCTCGGCAAGTGTTGCCGCCTTTTTGCGACGCCACATCTTATCCGTGATGGGAAAGCCGTCGCGCTCGGCGCGAAATGTGCCAAACATGCGCATCTCAATATGGCCGATCGTATCGACAGCCTCAACCTCGCCCGCCTGGAACAGGTGCTCGCTTTCGCCCTCAAAATCATCGCGTAGTGAATACCGCGACAGCTCACGCACCGGAAGCTTCTTGCGAATCCTGACGGCAGGCTCGCCCAGACAGTGCATCGCAAGACGCGCAAATAGCCGATACGATGGGTCTAAAATCCCCGAGCGATTCATAGACATCCAGGCGGCAAGATCGCTATCGCGGCCCGCAGCGGCCAGGTGCAGCGCCACGATCCAGGCTTCTGAGCCACCGACCTGCGTCTTGCTAATGTCGAGCAGCTCCGCCTCTTCGCGAACCGATACCAGCGACGTATTGCGCAGGTACGACACGCGCTCCAGCAGCAACGCGTTTTCGCGCATGTACGCAATCGATTCGTCGGCGAGCTTGAGCACCTGAACCGCGCGGAACTTCGCGTTGACCGGCCGCCCCTCCGCCAGCGATTGCCAACCCTCCAGCAATAACCCAAACAGCTGAATTTGATTGTCACGAACACGCACCGCAAAGCGGTCGAGCTCGCCAAACGCCACATCGTCGGTCACGGGCAAGCCCGCGAGCAGGCGCCGCGCCGCGAGCACCATACGCAGCCAAATGGATGGCGCCTTAAGCCCGCGGATATCGAGTGCCTCGAGTATCTGCGCCATCTTGTCATCGCGCTCGTCGGGTTTAGCAAACGAGCCGTCGAACAGCTCCACCAGCATATGGTCGGCCTGTATGAGAATCCCCGCGATGTCGAGCTCGCAATCATAAGCTTTGCACGCCTTGAGCTTCGCGAGAACATTGCCGTCTTCCGCTCGCTCGGTTAGGTGGCGCTTGACCTCGATATGCGCAGACAGCATGTCGAGCACCTCGCAGGATGTCTGTTCTTGCATAACAGGGTTGGCGGGAAGCCCCAGGTCATTGTCGCCATAAAAGGCGATGGTGAGCGCCTCGGCTATTTTCCAGGTAGCGGGATCGACCTCGTGCGCCGCCTGGTCACCCGCACGTTCGATAACGGACGCCATATACCTTGCTAGCTTTGTATTGCACACGCTGACAGCCGCCAGATACACGCCGAGTGCCTCGGCGGGTGCCGGCTCTTGCTCCTGCTTTTCCGCATTGATCATCGCCGACGCCGCACGGCAAATGTCCCCTCCGTGCCCGGTCAGGGCAAGATCGGCCCCATACTGCCCGGCAAGTTCCAATACCACATGGCGGTCCAAGAACGCGTCGGCCAGGTCCATAGCCAAATCGCATCGGCCCGCCTTGATCAAAATGCGAGCAGCCCGCGATACAAGTTCGGGACGGATCTCGGCAACAAGCTTTCGCAGCCTCAGGCGCGCGTTGTCCTTAGCGCCCAAACACCTAAAGGTGCGATCAGACGGATCCACGCCAAAAATCGGATAATCGCGCACAAAGATGGACTGGTCGACCATCGAAAGCCTCACGCCGCACGCCTCTAGCTCCGCAATGCGGCCCTCGCCCATCAGTACCATCAAACAGGCAACGGTAAACAACAGGTTGTTCTCGAGCGATGCGAGATCGGCCAGCGCCGCACCGTACACGTTGACGATTTCGTTCTCGAGCAACCCGGCAACATCGCCCTGTCCATACATTCCCGTCTGCAGGGCAGATACCAGCTCGGGTACACCCTGTGTGAGCCGATAGAAATCAAGCGATGTGCTGATTGAGAACGCCGTGGCCCATGACGAATACTCATAGGCGTGCACCTTGAGCATCTGCGCATTGACTTTTACAGAATCGCCCAGCCCGTGGATAAGCAATCGGTTGGAGGGGCGGCAGGCAATAAAGACCCCCGTCCCCGTAGCACGTAAGCTGCGGATTCGATCGATGAGGTCCTCGGTTTCGTGCTGCTCGAGATTGGGCACGTTGTCGATCGCAACGAGCGAATGAGGTTTGTCCTTAAGCTCATCGGCGACAACCTCGAGCTGCATAAAGAGCTCGCGTCCAATCGCGCGGTCGGCCTCGATAATCCGAACCGGCCCTCGCGTGGGGTCCGATTTAACCTCCTGCACGTATTGCAGCAACACCGACGTCTTACCAAACCCATCGGGCGCGTAGAGCAAAACAATTCCCGCCTTGCGCCCTTTAACGATGAGCTCGTTCATCAAGCGATCGCGCCGCACCATATAGCCGCCGCCCGTCGGCATCAACTCGAGGTCGTCAGTATTGCCCAGATCGTTTACCATGCTTGCTCCTCAACTCGACCATATGGACACCGTAGCTGCAGGACCATATGAGCCGCCCCGTGAATAGCGCGACTTAGAGTTTTTAATTGTCTGCCGGTACGTGTTTGGCAAGTTTTTGTACAGCGAGGCCCGATGGTAACTTATCCCCCGACCAATAGGTCTTTGCGCAGGTCAATGCGCTTGCCAGCATGTCCCATCCCATTTGCAGTGTAGCGCAGTCGGCTATTTTTATTTGAGTTGCGCAACTCGCCTACTCCTCGCTACCGCCTGCGACTCTATGGTGGCAAATGTGCATAGAATCTGCTATAGAATGAATCACAAAAATTTAAAACCCTCCAGTCAAGCACGCGGCAAGGTTTCCGTCATGTATACGCCACGGCGTATGTCCACTAAAAAGGCCCCCGCAAAGCGAGGGCCTTTTGAGAAACTATGTAAGATCGCTTGATCGCGTTACTCGCAGAGCGAAAGAGCGGCCTCGTCAGCAACGACAACGCAGTTGGTGTGCAGCTGCAGGATCGAAGCCGGGCATTTGGGCGTAACCGGACCATAGCACATATCGTGCACGGCCTGAGCCTTGGCCTCGCCGTTGGCGACAACCAGGATCATGCGGGCAT
>CAJKEF010000230.1 GCA_905198825.1 uncultured Collinsella sp.
CGGGGCGTAGATGACGCGGTCGGTGCCGCCCTTTGCATCGGGCTGATCGGCATCGATGCCCCACAGGTTGGCGAGGCGCTCGTTGAATGCGGCGCACATGGCTTCGGTCTCGCGCGAATTCTCGTTGTCGACGATCACGATGCGCCAAGGCGTTGCCGTGAGCTCGGTCATGGAGTCGAACAGGTTGGCCAAGAGCTCCTGGCGCTTGTACGTAACGACAACGATGGCGAGCTTGTCGATGGGAGCGGGGAGGGTGGAAGTCATGGGGGATATATCCTTTCACGCGCGGCGGGCGAGCGCTGCACGGAAGCTATCGAATGCGTCCGTTGGACGGCACCTATTGTAAAGGGTTGCTGCGCCATGTTGGCAAGGTTTGAATAAAACGCAGGAACCTGCCATGGGCATGGTGGCCGCGATCAAGCGCAGCGCTTCGATGACTATGTTGCGTGCGGCTTTGTGCTGCATGACGTCCTTTCGTATCGGTTTGCCTCTGCGGGCTCCATAGATTATATAAACGCCCACGGGCGGGACGACCCTTTGATACCATTAACGGCAGATAATTTCGATGTCCTCGAGCGTCTGCGCTATCTGCGCGAGTGCCTCGATTCCGCCGTGGCGCAGACGCTCGAGGACATCGAAATTATCTGCATCAACGACGGCTCTACCGACAACTCGCCGGCGATTATCCGCGAGTACATGGAGCGCGACGCGCGTGTGAAGATGATCGACAAGGCCAATAGCGGTTACGGCGACTCCATGAACCGCGGGCTTGAGATGGCGCGCGGCAAGTACGTGGGCATTCTGGAGTCCGATGACTTTATGGCGCCCGATGCGCTGGAGAAGCTCGTGGCAGCTGCCGAGCGCTTCAATACCGACTTTGCGAAGGCAAATTTTGACTTCTACTGGTCTAAGCCCGAGGAGCGCCGCTCGCTGCACGAGATGTTTAAGGCAAGGGACTGTGACAAGCCGGTGCATCCGAGCGACACGACGCAGTTCTTTAAGCAAAAGCCGTCGATTTGGTCGGCCGTGTACCGTCGCGATTTTCTTGAGCGCAACGGCATTACGTTCCTGCCGACTCCGGGGGCATCCTTTCAGGACACGTCATTCGCCTTTAAGGTGATCGCGTGCGCCGATAAGGCTGTTTACCTGCATGATGCCGTGTTGTCGTATCGCCAGGACAACGAGAATTCCTCGGTCAATTCTTCGGCTAAGGTTTTTTGCGTCAATACCGAGTATGCCGAGATTGAGCGTTGGATTCGAGAGGATTATGCCCGTGACCACGCAAGTGATGACGTCGCGCGCATGCTCAAGTTCAACCAGCTCATTAAGTACGATTCGTACATGTGGAACTACGTGCGCCTGGCGCCTAAGTTCTATAAGGAGTTCCTGGTGCAGATGGCCAAGGAATTCCAAGCGGCCTTGGACGCCGGGGAGTTTTCGCTGGACGATCTTAAGCCGTGGAAGCGCGCGAATCTCGCTGCCATCCTCAAAGATCCTGAGGGCTGGGTTGACGAGCATCCGCACTTTGCAACGGATGGTGCCTTGGGGCGCGCTAAGTATTACGCCTCGGTTGGAGGCCCTGGTGTGGTCGCCGCCTTCCTCATCGAATCGCTGAGGGGGTAGGTCGGTATGGGAGAGGCCTCGATTCCCAAAGCGACTATTGTCGTTCCCGTATACAACTCCGCGCGCTCCATTCAGAGATGCCTCGACTCGCTGCTGGCACAGTCTGAGCGCTCGATTCAGGTTGTCTGTGTCAACGACGGTTCGGTTGACGATTCGCTGGGCGTCTTGCGTCAAATTGCGCAGGCCGACGACCGTGTGCTGGTGATTGACCAGGAAAACGCTGGTGTCTCGTGCGCTCGAAATGCCGGTATCGATGTCGCCGAGGGCGAGACCGTCTTTTTTGTGGACGCCGACGATTACATCGACGCCCAGACGGTCGAGTGCGTGCTGCATGCCATGGAGTCTGCAGATGCCGAGGTCGCCGTTTTTGGCGGCGTTTGCGAGCCGTCCGACGCCGCGCCCAAGCGGGTCCAGCAACTCATGAGCCCCAAAGCTGGTACCTTCGGCGCCCGTGATCCCCAACTGCTGTTCCATTCGAATGCGCAACCCTATGCCTGCCGTGCGGCTTTTTCGCGCGAGCTGCTCAATCGCGAAGGCATTCGCTTCGCCCCCGGTTTGGCTTTGGGCGAGGACGTCGTCTTCCAATTTGCGGCTTATGCGCTTGCCCGCAGGACCGTCGTCATGCCGGACAAGTTCTACCACTACGTGATGGAGAACGAATCGGCGACGCACGAGTTCAACAGTGCCGAGGCACGCGCCAAAAAGCTCGACGCACACATGAGGATGCTCGAGGAAGTTATGGAAGACTGGGCGGCCTACGGCCTTTTGGACCTGTGCCCCGGAGAGCTGATTACCTGGTTCTTGGACCTTATCGTGTTTGATTTGGCGCGCTTGGATTCCGATGACTTCCATCGCGTGGCGGCTCGCGTCAACATGGACCTCACGACATTTTTGGGAACGGAGTGGGCGGATATGCCTGCTAAGGGCGCCGTTTGCCGTGTTGCCCATAAGCTCGTTGCGGCGACCTCGGGCGTTTCGATGGCAGACGCCACGCTGTTCTATCTTTCGACCCGCGGTCTCAAGGCCTGCCTGGAACGCTTTATCTAATTCCAAGCGCTGCCGCCCGCCGCAACTCGGCTGCTAAAATAACCCTGTTACACGCTATTCAACAGGAGGTTCTCTTGCAGAACTCTGATACCCCTAAAGTTTCGTTGCTTATTCCCATTTGCAATGTTGAGCGCTACCTGCGCGAGTGCCTCGATTCCGCTGTGACACAGTCGCTCAAGGACATCGAAATCATCTGCATCAACGATGGCTCCACCGATAGCTCACCGGATATCATTCGCGAGTACATGGCACGCGATGAGCGCGTCAAGATGATTGACAAGGCCAATAGCGGCTACGGCGACTCGATGAACCGCGGCCTGGAGATGGCGCGTGGCGAGTACGTGGGCATTTTGGAGTCTGATGACTTTATGTTCGAGGATTCGCTCCAAAAGTTGGTTGCCAAGGCAGACACCGAGCATGCTGATGTGGTTAAAGGCGATTTCTATCTGTATTGGTCCACGCCCAGCGAGCGCCGTGAGCTGTTTGGGATTATCGACGAGCATATGACGGGCGCCGCGTATCGCCCCGTC
>CAJKEF010000231.1 GCA_905198825.1 uncultured Collinsella sp.
TGCCTGCATAAGCTTGCGGCGCTCGACAGACATGGTCTCGGGCATGGTGATGATCACCTTGTAGCCGCGGGCAGCCGCCACCGAGGCGATGCCGACGCCGGTGTTGCCGCTCGTGGGCTCGATGATGGTGTAGTCGCCGCCGCGCACGAGCTTGCCGGCCTTCTCGGCCTCGTCGATCATGTTCTTGGCGACGCGGTCTTTGACGGAGCCGGCGGGGTTGAAGTATTCCAGCTTGACGAGCACACGGGCCTTGAGGTCCTCGTCGGCCTCAAAGTGAGTGAGCTCCAGAAGCGGGGTGTAGCCGATAAGCTGATCGATGGACGTGTAAACCTTGCTCATGGTGAACCTCCAAAGTGTTCAAATGACTGGATACCGTGTGGTTTTACGGTGTGTGTAACAGCGAAACCCACAAACCTTATAGGTTGTTCGTTTTGCTGTTGGCAAGCATAGTAGACAGTAAAGCCTAGTAACGCAATAGGAAATAGAAGATTATTACGAGTCGATTAACCAGCTTGACGGGAATAGGTATTTTCAAAACCAATTTTTCGGCTAGAATTTCTACGGACTAAATGACCGAAAGGCAGCACTATACATGTTGGTTTCTACTAAGGGCAGATATGCCCTGCGCGTTATGGTCGATCTGGCCGAGCACCAGGCGGCCGGTCGCATCCCGCTCAAAGAGATCGCGGCGCGACAGGGGATTTCCGAGAAATATCTCGAGAACATCTTGGCTACGCTCGTACGTGCCAACATGCTCTCGGGCATGCGTGGCAAGGGCGGCGGCTACGTGCTCACGCGCCCGCCCGAGCAGTACACGGTGGGCGAGATCTTGCGCCTGACCGAGGGCAGTCTGGCGCCGGTCGCCTGCCTGGATGGCGACTGCAAGGGCTGCTCGCGTTCGGATGAGTGCCCCACGCTCGACGTGTGGAAGAACTTGGACAAGCTCATCAACGACTACCTCGACGGCGTGACGCTCGATCAACTTGTCGCTCCCAACCATGGCTACGACTACGTCATCTAACCCACACCTGCATTTGGGGACGGGGTAGAAATGGTAGATCCTCTCGTCCTTTGAGACTTGGCAAATAAGAAGGCCGCCCATTTTTGCGATGGGCGGCCTTTGTTTTGGGTCGATATGACGGTTCGTATTGAACAGTTCTAGCCCTCGGCGACGCCATCGAGGATGCTGCGCATGATGGACACCAGGATGCTGCCCATAAAGGCCGATCCAAAGCTGGCGATGGAGATACCCGCGCCCAGCAGATTGACCGACAGGTAGCTGGCCAGCTCGAGCATAAAGCTGTTGACTACGAGCTGAAAAATACCAAGCGTAATAATAGTGAGCGGCAGTGAGATAACCGTGAGGAACGGCTTGACGAGCGAGTCGACGATGTTGAGGAACAGTCCCACGAAGGCAAAGCAGACCCAGGCGTCGGCCATGCCGAAGGGCTGAATGCCGGGGACGAGAAACGTTGCAATCGCGATGGCGATTGAGGTCAAAAGCCAGTTGAGCAAAAAGCGCATGGTGGAGATCCTTTCTTGCGCAAAACGTGGCAAAGAGGCGTGAGGGGCACATGCCTTTGCAACTTGGATGGGTGCGGGGCACGGCCTTGTTTGGGCGCCCATTGTCTCAAATATTCGTGGAGCTTACGTGCGCATTCGGTTTCTAAACGGCGTTCGTCCTGAAAAACGCGCCGCTGGCAGAGAGTCTTGTCGCTTTAGTTTGGTGGTGTGCTAAACTGCTACGGGCAAAAGCCACAGGCGTTGCCCTATTGCATAGAACGGGCGAACGATGCCCGATGTCAGTATCAACTTCGATGCCTTTTGGCGGGTTTGGCGGTGATCGATGAATATCGAGAACATGTTTGACAAGCCTGATGTCAAGCAGCTGGTCCACGCATTTAGCCTTTTGGACGACGAGAAAGATATCCAAGCGTTTTTGACCGATATCTGCACGCCGCGTGAGATTTGCGATCTATCGCAGCGTCTGCAAGTCGCGCGTTACCTGGACGAGGGCGAGCCCTATGTCGAGGTTCAGGCGCGTACCGGCGCTTCGTCCACCACGGTGAGCCGTGTGTCCAAGGCGCTCAACGGCGAGCACGGTGGCTACCGCAAGATCCTCATTAAACTGGAGGATGGCGAGTAGGCCAGCGGCAAAAACGAATTGCGCAGAACCGTCTCTTCGGGGGCGGTTTTTTGATCCCTTGGGGACGGAGGAAAACGGATCACCGGGTTAGACTGACCCCCTCGGTGATCCGTTTTCCTCCGTCCCCAAGGGATCAAATCTGTTGGCGTGGGGCAAATCTGTCCGCTTGGGCGGGTAGGATGGATGCATTGATTATTGCGAACAGTTTGAGCGGAGGACCATGCCTGTTCGAATCTATACCACCAATGCCGGCGCGGATTTGAGTGATGCCGAGTCGGCGCTGCTTGCCGACCTTGTTGGCTGCCACGGACGTGCCGTGCTGCTGGCACCTACGTTTGCCGAGCTCGACCTGTGCCGTCATGATGCGGCGGAAGCCGGGATTTCGCTGGGCATTGACTACAAGACGCCTACATCGTGGCTTCGCTCGCTTTGGGAGCTTATGGGCGATGGCCGCAGCTTTGTGGATAACCTTCAGCGCCAGATGCTGTTCTCGGACATGATCGACCGCCGCGACGACGCTGCTCTGCAGCCGCTCTCGCGCAGCCAAGGCACGGTACGCATGCTTTCGCGTATGGCCCGCGATGTGTTGCCTGGCGTGACGGGGACGGGCGACGAACGCTGCCGCGATGCCGCCGCTCAGCCCGAAAAGCAAAATCTTATGGTCGCGGATTTCAGCTGCGGCGGGGTTTATTACAGGGTAACAGCAGAAAATATATCAATCAGCGATTTCTATAATATTGTATCAGCCATTGTGAAAAAATAAAATTACAGGAGGTATGCAGCTGGGCTGCGTACCTCCTGATTTTTATTTACACTCACACGAGATAGTGCTTTTTCGTGTCGTGATAGAGCTGAGTTATATCCTGGAGCACCTCGGTATGGGCGAAGCTCTTGTGATAGACTATATTTGTCTCGCGCGCCATGCTGAGGTTTTCTATCGGCACTATCGTCAGCTTCTTTTTGCGGACTTCTCTGAGACACACGCTCTTTGCAAGGATAGATACGCCGAAGTCCTTCTGCACAAGGTCTTTTATCGTCGTGACGTT
>CAJKEF010000232.1 GCA_905198825.1 uncultured Collinsella sp.
CTAGCCCAGAGCTATGACAACTGGGAACTGCTCCTTAGGGCGGCCACCGCATCCCATTCAGGCGAGGCATCCATAAGGAGCAGTTCCCAGTTGTCATAGCTCTGGGCTAGCACCGAGTTCAGCAGCTCGCGCAGGTATTCCCGATCAGTCTTGTAGCACGGCACCACAATGCTCACGAGCGGTCTATAGGCAAAGGCCGCCGAAGCGACACGCTGGCACGCCAAATCGCCCGGCTTTGCGCGATGTCGCTCAAACCAACGTCGATAAGCTGCGTCGTCTGCACGCGCGTCCTTCATGCGGTTCCAACTGTCATCGACCATGCCGTTGTACAGGCGACCATCCATGGCGCAAAACCCGCTCTGGATCTGCTCTGTGGGGTCGCTCACAATCGCGACAAAATCTCGTATATCCTGAGGCATCTCAACACTCAGATACGTTTTATTGACGCGGCATCCGTTGCGCTGCGGCACATCGATCTGCGACTCAAACACATGCACGGTGACATCGATGGCATTCATATGCGCATCGAAGATCTGGAGCTCAGGCGCGCACTGGAGGTCTCCCGCCCAAGTAACCTCATAGCGCCACACCGCGCCGGCGTCTGCTGGCAAATAGCGAGTGGCATCGATCTCGTAGAAGCCGCAGTGTTCGCCACGCTGAGCATCGCGGATAAGCGCGCACAGTGCAGGCTTTGCTTTGTAGTTAACCTTAGATTCCAGCTTGGCAATACGACTGTCAAGGCGAATAGAGCCCAGCCTTTTACCGCCGGACGCAAATGAGACGTCAATTGTAGAGCCGTCCATAAACGGAAGCACCAAGACGACGAGCTCGCGCTCATAATCGGCAACGGAGGGACAAAGCGCAAGCACGCGGCCGTGATCGACCGGCAGTGCCAAGGACGGCACGCATGCCCCATTGGTCGTCGCGTGAGCAAAAACCTGGGAGCCCTCCTGCTCAATAAGCCTCGCGATATCCTGACCGACAAAACGAAGCAGGACAAACAGACGACCCTGACTGCGGCAAAGCGCCAAACGCTTGATACTCATCTACACTTCTCGCTTTCCCAGGGCGTTCGCTGCCATGCGTTTGCAGGCACCCAGGCGCCCAAACCTCAAGACGTCGTAATCGAACATGAGCTTTTTGCACGAACGAGCAGCAGGAGCCTTACCGATAAGTGCCGCACGCACCATAGCGGCAACAGAAGGAGCGCATTGTGCGAGCGCAGCATCACTGCCCACGGCAGAACCATCAAGCGCCGCGGCAACGGCAGCAAAAACCTTGCCGCAGCCCGAGCTCAGCAGCCTGAGCGCATCGTACAGCACCAGATCGCAGAGGAAGTACGCCAGGTCATCGGCATGCTGAGCATCGAGGCCGTCGCGCTGCCAGTCAGCCAGCACCGCGGAGTAAATCTTCACGTGCTCCAGCAGACGTGTCTCGTCGTCGTAGCGCATGGTGTCCATGAGCGAACCCTTGCGCGCTACGCGGTAGTCATACAGCTTGTTCGAGATAAGCGCGGTCTTACGCGAACGACCGTACACGGCAAAATCGAAGACCTGGTCCTCGCCATACTTAACGGTTTCGTCGAACACGATCCCGTTACCCAGCAAAAACTCACGCTTGCAGGCAGTGCGCCATGCAAAGGGGCGAGACGCTTCCTTAAACAGCAGGTCAGAGTTATAGCCTTCAAACGACGCATCGCGTGGGCTCAGCACATAGTTAAGCCACGGATACCCCGCCTCCAGCGGATACGGATTCGCACCAAAGGTCAAAACATCACAGCGCTCGCGCTCAAAGGCATCGACGATCACACGGCATGCATCGGGCGTAAAGCGGTCGTCGGAATCCAAAAACGCAACGATAGGCGCCGTGGACGCGGCGATGCCTGCATTACGTGCACTCGACAGGCCACCGTTCTCCTTATCGACCAGCGTAAAGCGCGCATCCTTTTCGCAATAGGCAGCCGCAATATCGCGCGAACCGTCCGGCGAGCCATCGTTGACCAGCACGCCCTCCCAATCGGGCATGTCCTGCGCAAGCAGGGAGTCCAGGCACCAGGCCAGGCACTCCTCCACTTTATAGATGGGAACGACAACGGAAATCTTGGGGGTAACCATAATCACTCGCTCCTACTGTGCGACCGGAACGTCATCGGGGTGCGGGTTGTCGCCGTAGGTGCGCTGATACGTCAGCACGCGCCAGACCAGCGGCAAACCGCCAATCTTAAAGTAATGCTTAAACGTATTGAGCTTGCCCGGCTTCTTAAAGTCAAAGCGCGAATCGATATAGGCGCGGGGCGACTTGACCATCAGGCGCAAGTCGGTCTCGCCACGCGGATCAAACAGCGACAGGTCAAAGCGACCGGCATCCCAATCAGCCTTAAGCTCGGGAGATGCTTTCTCCCAAAACTGCTCGCGCAACTCAGCGACCAGGCGCTCATCATTCCAGCGGTACGTATCGACCTTCATGCGCATTAAAATGCCCTGGAGCTGAGCCTTGAGCTCGGGGCGCTCTTCCAAAAAGCGCTGCATCTCGGCATATTCGTCGCACACGCAAAACACCTTGTTGGGCGAATTAACGGAGCTCTTCTCATTGTCCTGGCGATAGCACAGGATGGGGTCCGCAATAAACGCGGCACGCTCGGCGCAAGCCCAAACCTTAAAGTTAAAACCTGCGTCCTGATACGAGGCGCCCGGCGTGGGAAGGAACCGAATCTGATTATCGATGAGGAACTCGCGCCGATAGATGGCAGACCAAATGGAAGGCTTGCGGTAGAAGATACCCGGGCGATCGACGGGGCGATACGCGGCGCCCGTCATATGCTCGTCGATGATCCCAAACAGCTCACGGCGCTCGCTGGGCGTGGACCAATACAGGTAAAAGTCGCCCTTAACGACATCGGCATGCTCAGCATCGGCCTTGGCGACCAGCTTTTGGAGCGAATCCTCAAACATAAAGTCGTCGGACTCAAGGATGCCCACGTACTCGCCGCGCGCTATCTCCAGGCCGCGGTTCATCGAGTCGCCGTAGCCGCTGTTGGCTTTGTCGATCATCTTTACACGGGGGTCGCGCTCCATGTACTCGCGGATGATATCTGGCGAGCTATCGGTGGAGCCGTCGTTGATGCAGATGATCTCGATGTCCTTGAGCGTCTGCGCCACGGCGGAATCGAGGCACTCGCGCAG
>CAJKEF010000233.1 GCA_905198825.1 uncultured Collinsella sp.
ATGCGTTTACCTCGCTGCATATTCCCCATCCTCGGGAATATGCAGCGAGGTAAACGCATAGCGCGCACCCGCCGCGGCACCATGTTCAATCGTCCGCTCGATATCCTGCAGGGGACTGGAAAGATAGACAGAAATACCCGTTCTCACGCTTCGATTCTCCTTTAAAAAAGGCCGGCGGAGCAGTTAGCCCCGCCGGCACAACCATAGCATCAAGAGATCTGCGGCACGTCATGACGCTCGAATGACATAGCGCGCAGCATCAGGCTACTCGCCAAAGAACTCGTTGATCTTCTGCTCGTCGACGCCAAAGAACCACGTCAGGACAAAGCCGGCGGCATAGGCAAGCAGCATGGCGGCAACATAGCCGAGCTGCTGGCCGGGAACGACAATCAGCAGGCCAAACAGACCGGAAACGCCCTGAGAAACCGTGCCGATGTGAAGCAGTGCCGCGAGCGCACCGCCAAATCCGGCACCCAGGCAGGCCGTCACAAACGGGCGGACAAGCGGCAGCGTAACGGCATACATCAGAGGCTCGCCAACGCCCAGGATGCCAACGGGAATGGACTCTGCGACATACTTCTTGAGCTTGGCGTTCTTGGTCTTAAAGTACAGCGCCAGACCGGCACCGACCTGGCCGCCGCCAGCCATCATAAGGATGGGCAGCAGGTAGTTGATGCCCTTGGTAGCGCCGTCGGGATCGTTGAGCATAGCGTGGATCGGCGTAAGCGCCTGATGCAGGCCAACGGACACCAGCGGCAAGAAGCCTGCCGACAGGATATAGCCGCCCAGAACGCCCAGCTTCTCAAAGATAAAGGTGAGGACGCTAAAGATCGCGGTCGTCAGCCAAGCGCCAACCGGCTGGATGACAAGCATCAAAGCAAAGGCGCCGATGATGAGCACCAGCAGCGGGGACAGGAACGTATCGAGCGCGTTGGGCATGACGCTCCATCCAGGCGAAAAACGCACCAGCGATGAGAGCCGCAATCATACCGCCCGCTGCGGGGTTGTACTGCGCATTGGTGAGTGGCAGCAGAATAGCGGTGCTGGGATCGGCGGCGCCAGGCGCGAGCAGAGGCATAGCACTGTTAGCGATGCACATCATGCCGGCAATACCGCCCAGCGCAGCGGAGCCACCAAACTCGCGCGCCGCGTTATAGCCCACCAAAATGGGCAGATAGGCAAAGAGGGCCCAGCCCATGGAGCGAATGCCCTGATACCACCACTCACCTGCAAGCGCACCGGCCGTCGAGACATTAATGACGTTGCAGATACCGTTGATAAGGCCAGCCGCAATAATGCCGGGAAGCAGGGCAACAAAGACATTGGAAATCTTCTTGAGGAAGGCCTGAACCGGCTTGGACTCGTACTTGGCCTTCTGCGCGGCCTTGTTTGTGGCCGCAGCGTCAACCACGCTCTCGTCAGCAACGCCTTTCGCAAGGCCGGTGAGCTTGGAGAATTCCTCGAGCACCTTATTCACCTTGCCCGGACCCAGCACGATCTGCATCGTGTCGTCCTCGACCAGGCCCATTACGCCATCGAGCGCCTTAATACCCTCCGTGTCGACGTTGCCCGTATCTTTGACGGTCACGCGCAGACGCGTCATGCACGCCGCGTTTGCCAGCACGTTGTCTTTACCGCCCAAAAGGTCCAGCAGCTTTTGAGCCAGCTCTTTGTTCGTCATAACTCCTCCTTGTATTGGGTATCTCTTCTTGATGTCATATCTGCTCACGCCGTGCACCTATTGGGCATCGGCATTGCTCTTCTCATGGCCACTCACCGCAGCACGGACATGGCCGCGCGCCCGCTCAAGAGCCACCGCAGCCTGCTCGGCATCGCAGCCCAGCAGCACCGAGACAATAGCGGTTTTAACGTGGCCGCCGGCATCTGCAAGTGCCCGAACAGCGCGCTCGCGTGTGCAGCCGGTTGCTTCCATCACGATGTTCTGGCCGCGCACCACCAGCTTTTCGTTCGTTTGCTGCACATCGACCATCAGGTTTTGGTATACCTTGCCGATCTTGACCATGGCACCGGTCGAAATCATATTGAGAATGAGCTTTTGGACCGTTCCCGCCTTGAGCCTCGTTGAGCCGGTAAGCACCTCGGGGCCGGGCACGGGCTCTATGGCAAGATCTGCGTCCTCCCCGATCCTCGACCCCTGGTTGCAGGCGATAGCAATGGTCTTGCACCCGGTTGCCTTGGCGTACGCGAGGCCGCCCACCACATAGGGGGTACGACCGCTTGCCGCCAAACCAACGACGAGATCCTTGGAGGAGAGCCCATGTTCCCGCAGGTCGCTCGCGCCAAGCTCCTCGCTATCCTCGGCACCTTCGACAGCCTTGATAAACGCCCTCTCGCCTCCGGCAATGAGTCCGACAATCAGATCGGGCGATACGCCAAACGTGGGTGGGCACTCCGACGCGTCGAGCACGCCCAAACGACCGCTCGTGCCCGCGCCCATATAAAAGACGCGTCCGCCGCGCTCGAGCGCCTCGGCAGCCCAGTCGATTGCCGTGGCAACCTGGGGCAACACTTTCGTGACCGATTGGACGGCGCGAAGATCCTCATCGTTCATCGTCGTGACGATTTGCAGCGATGTCATCGTGTCGAGGTCCATTGACTTTTGATTTCGCTGTTCTGTCGTGAATTTTGTTAAATCGAGCATTTTGTTCACCTCATCTTTCCTGTTTCTCGATGTAGTTTTGCTTGATGACATGCGTCGCCCGTTCGTAATCGCTCGCAACGTAAGCAGCGTAGAGGGCATCGACAACCATAAGCTGAGCCATACGCGAGGCCATGGCACCGCTGCGGACCAAGGGCTCGCTTGCAGCAACGCCGAGCACGGCATCGGCCATGGTGGCAAGCTTGGACGATCCATCTACTTTGGTCACGGCCACAACGGGACAGTTGTGGCGTTGGGCCTCGGCGGTGCAGTCCAGTACTTCTTGCGTTAAGCCCGAGTAGCTAAAAGCAATGCCGATATCGCCTTCGTGCATGTTCTTGGCGCACAAGAGTTGGTCGTGCCAGTCATCGTACAGATGGCATTCCTTGTCGACACGCATGAGCTTTTGTGCCAGATCGTGTGCAACCAAGCGAGAAGCACCAATACCGAACAGATTGACCATGCGCGCCCGCTTAAGATAGGCTGCACATCGTTCCAAAACTGTGTAATCGAGTGTTCGCGC
>CAJKEF010000234.1 GCA_905198825.1 uncultured Collinsella sp.
AATAAGTGCAGCGATGGTTGCAGCCGTCCTGAATCTTCACGCCCAGGCGAGAGCGACCGAGCGCATCGACCACCTCGCCATCGCTGCAGGCGGGAACGCTATCGGACTCAACGCCCAGTACCTCGCAGACACGTTCGGCGACATCGATCTTGGACGGCTCGGCGATCACGCGATCCGAAAGCTCCAACAGCTCCTCGGGATGCAAATTGACCACGCATCCGGTCACGACTACATAGGGCTCGTTTGGATGGGCCAGCGCATGACGAACGGCCTTACGGGTCTTGGCCTCGGCCTCGCCCGTAACGGCACAGGTGTTAATGACGATCAGATCGGCATCCTGGGGCTCCACAATAGCGAAGCCCAGGCGCATAAGATCGGCAGTGATACGGTCGGACTCAACCCGGTTGACACGGCAGCCGAGGTTGACGACAGAGATATGAGGTGCGAGCACGCGGGCTCCTTAATCGAGGATGTCGTCGAGAGCGCTCTTGATGCGATCGGTCACCGACTTCTTACCGGATGCGACGTCATCGCCCATCTCGTCGGCAAAGGCGCGAAGCAGTTCGCGCTGCTTGTTGGAGAGATTGGTGGGGACGAGCACGCGCAGTTGCACGATCAGGCGGCCACGCGAACCGCCACCGCCAATGCGCGGCATGCCGTAATTATTGACGCTCACGGTGTCACCGTACTGGGCGCCGGCGGGAACCGTCACCTTAACGACCTCGTCGGGCATAATGCCCTCGACCTCGATCTCGCAGCCGAGCGCAGCCTGCGCAATCGAGATATCGCTCACCAGGTACAGGTCGTCACCGTTGCGCTTAAAGCGCTCATGGTCGGCAACGCGCACGTTGACAATCAGGTCGCCCGAAGGCTCGCCGCGAAGGCCGGCCTCGCCAAAGCCGCTCACACGCAGCTGGCGACCGGTCGAAACGCCGGCGGGAATATCGATGTCGATCTTTTCGTGCGAAGGCGTTCGGCCCTGACCGTCGCAGGTCTCGCAGGGATGGTCGATAACCGTGCCCTCGCCATGGCAGTCGGGGCAAGGCGAAGAGGACTGAACCTGGCCCAGGAACGAACGCTGAACCGTCGTGACGTAGCCCGTACCGTGGCAGCGGCCGCACTGCTTTTCCTGTGCGCCCTCTGCCCTACCGGTGCCATTGCAGTCCTCGCAAGGAGCAAGGCGGTCATAGCTGATCGTCTTTTTGCAGCCGAGCGCCGCCTCCTCGAGCGTCACCGAAAGCGAGATGGCCATGTCACGTCCACGACGACGCTCACGACGGCTGCGGGTGCCACCGCCGGCACCGCCGCCAAAGAACGACGAGAACAAGTCGTCCATGCCCATGCCACCAAAGATATCGTTGATGTCGACATAGCCAGAGCCACCGGGGCCGTCCGCGGTGCCGTAACGGTCGTAGTTAGCACGCTTCTGCTCATCGGAAAGAACGGAATAGGCCTCGTTGAGCTCCTTAAACTTGGCCTCGGCCTCGGGGTCGTCCGAAACATCCGGATGTACGGTACGGGCCTTCTTTAGAAACGCACGCTTGATCGTCCGCGCGTCGGCATCCTTGTCGACGCCAAGTACCTCGTAGTAATCCCTATTTTCCGACACGACCGAATCCTTCCGACTTTCATTATTGTCACAGTGCGTCCTATACCCAAGCTGGGCCGGCCGCAAACAGAGGGGTTGATGTTATTGCATTGCGTAGGGCGAAAGCATGGCACGTTGCGAGCAGCTCGCAAACCAAACCGACACGAGCGCAAACATAAATCCGTTGGCAAAACCGTTGGCAAACTGCATCGCGCCGCGCTTCCACCACAGCAGGCTGCGGTGCAGCACGCCGTCCGAGACCACCATGAACAGGCCCATGGCAAACGGAATAAAGCACATCACGGCAAAGGCCGAGAACACGCCCGAAATGGCCGAGAGTACCAAAAACGGCGCCACGATGCCCATCAGGTAAAAACCGGTACGAGCCTTGCCCTCCAGACGCTCGGCCTCGACATGAGCGCGGCCGACCAGATCGCCACCCGAGGCACCGTTGGTGCCGGCGTGACCCATGCCGCCAATGCGGACCTCGTCGCCATCGTGCGTGCCGGCAGGAAACTCAATCGTCTGCTCGGAGGTCACACGGGTCCGCCCGCTGCCGCCGCAATCGGGACAGGGGTCGGCGACGACCTTACCGGAACCGCCGCACTCGGGGCAGACCGACTGGAACGTGCCCGCACCAAACAGGAAGGACAGGTCGACATCGATGTGGCCGCGGCCGCCACAGCTCGGGCAGGTATGGGCATGCTCGGAGGAGACAGAACCCGAGCCGCCGCAGTGACCGCAGGTATCGAAACGCGTGTAGCGGACGGTCTTGCGGGCACCGCCCTTGGCCTCCTTGGCGTCGAGTTTGATATCGACGACCACGTTGGCGCCGTTCTCGGGATTATAGGCAGCCTGCCCGCGACGCGGCTGACCCCAGGCGCCACCAAAGGGAAAGCCGCCCTCAAAGGGATTGCCATAGCCCGTGTTGCCGGCGTAGCCGCCACCATAGGGCGAAGCCGTAGGAGCACCGGCAAAGGGATTGCCAGAACGCATGGCGTCGTAGCGCGCACGTTTTTGCTCATCCGAAAGCACGGCGTAGGCCTCGGAAACCTCTTTAAACTTTTCCTCGGCATCCGGCTCTTTGTTGACGTCCGGATGGAGCTTGCGGGCCTTTTGCTGGAAGGCCTTTTGAATATCACGAGAGGTGGCGTCCTTGGAGACACCCAGAATCTCATAGTAATCTTTTTCGTTCATCGTCGCCATGCGCGGCAACCTCCTGCTCACAGCAGCGTATATATTCCGGTAATTCTACCCGAGCGGCCTAAGCTAGATCCCAAAACAACTCGAACAGAACATTTCCATCGAGCCAGCCCAGGTGGGTCGGCGCCAGACGAGCTCGAACATGGCCCGCGATGACATCTGCCGAAGTGAAGGGTCCCTCATGGACCCCGAGCGTCTCGGGCACCCAAGTGGCAAGACCCAATTCGAGCGCGCGATCGCATGCGGCTGTCAGCCCATCGGCCGGGATGACACGAGCCGCGCGAACCAACAGGTCGGACGCGATACCGCGCGTCATGCGACAAGCAAGCATCAGGTCTTCGGCCGCAGCCTCGCGCTGCGAGAGATATTCGGCCTCGC
>CAJKEF010000235.1 GCA_905198825.1 uncultured Collinsella sp.
CGCAACCGTATACTGGTCAACTTGGACGTGTCCGCGCCCACAACTGAGAGGTTTTACTTCATGGGTTTCATCAATTTTATCGCCGAGCTGCTTAAGGATCCGCGCACCGCGATCGCCAGCTGGATCGCCGCCGGCCCGCTTATGGCCTACGGCTGCGTGTTCCTGATCATCTTTATCGAGACGGGTGTGGTGTTCTTCCCGTTCCTTCCCGGCGATTCGCTGCTGTTTGCCTCGGGCTTCTTTGCCCACAACGGCGGCTTTAACATCGTGGCGCTTCTGGCTACCGCATGGGCCGCAGCCATCCTGGGCGATCAGTGCAACTTTATGATCGGCCACTTCTTTGGCCGCAAGATCATCGCCTCGGGCAAGGTAAAGGCCATGACGCCCGAGCGCATTAAAAAGTCCGAGGACTTCTTGGACAAGTGGGGCCACCTGGCCATCTTCCTGGGCCGCTTCTTTCCGTTTATCCGCACCTTTGTGCCCTTTATCGCCGGCATGGGCGGCATGCACTGGCGCAACTTCGTTGTCTTTAACGTGCTGGGCGGCATTACCTGGTCGACGGTCTTTACGCTGCTGGGCTACTTCTTTGGCGGCATTCCCTTTGTGCAGGAGCACTTTGAGCTGCTGATTATCGGCATCGTCGCCGTGTCGATCATCCCGACCGTGGTCGGCCTGGTTAAGGCTAAGCTGGGCAAAAAGAACGCGTAGCTCGAGCCAGCGCGCAGACCGTGCAGTTGAGACCCGTCACCGCTTACGGTGGCGGGCCTCTTTAGTTTCGGTCAAATGAAAATACTTTACTTAGTTAAAGAAAAGCGTTTTATCAGACATGTACGGGGAGTACAATCTCGTGCATGCGAATCGACGTGCCATGGGCTTTGGTGTTGCCCGCGTGTCCCGTCCGGCTCTACGCTCCGGGCGTGCGACGTTGCGACGCGGTCGGCCTCGGTCCTTGCGTGCGGGTTCGCGAGTTTGCAACTGTGTATGTAAGGAGCGACATATGACTGTCGAGAAGAAGGATATCGATTGGGGTAGCCTCGGCTTTGGCTACATGAAGACCGATTACAGCTACGAGGCTCATTGGAAGGATGGCGAGTGGGACGAGGGCGGCCTGACCACCGACCACACCCTGCACGTCTCCGAGTGCGGTGGAATCTTCCATTACTGCCAGGAGGTCTTTGAGGGCCTGAAGGCCTACACCGCTGAGGACGGCAGCATCGTTTGCTTCCGTCCCGACATGAACGCCGAGCGTATGTACAACTCTGCGCAGCGCCTCGAGATGCCCCCGTTCCCCAAGGACAAGTTCGTTGAGGCCGTCAAGCAGGTCGTTTCTGCCAACGCCGCCTGGGTTCCGCCCTTCGGTTCCGGTGCGACCCTGTACGTGCGTCCGTTTATGATCGGCTCCGGTGACGTGATCGGCGTGGCTCCCGCTCCTGAGTACACGTTCCGCATTCTCGTGACCCCGGTCGGTCCGTACTTTAAGGGTGGCCTCAAGCCCGTCAAGCTGCGCGTTTCCGAGTATGACCGTGCGGCACCTCACGGCACCGGCAACATCAAGGCCGGCCTGAACTACGCCATGTCCCTCAAGCCCACGATGGAGGCCCATCGCGAGGGCTATGCCGAGAACCTGTATCTCGACTCCGAGTCCCGCACCTATGTCGAGGAGACCGGCGGCGCCAACGTTCTGTTCGTGAAGGAGGACGGCACGCTCGTCGTTCCGCAGTCGCACACCGACTCCATCCTGCCCTCTATCACCCGTCGCTCGCTCGTTCAGGTCGCTCAGGACCTGGGCATGACCGTTGACCAGCGTCCCGTCGAGTGGGCCGAGGTCAAGGCCGGTACCTTTGTCGAGTGCGGCCTGTGCGGCACCGCTGCCGTCATCTCCCCGGTCGGCGAGATCGACAACAAGGTTTACGGTGCCGACGAGACTGTGACCTTCCCGGCTGGCTACACCGAGATCGGCCCTGTGATGAAGAAGCTCCGCGAGACTCTGACCGGCATCCAGTCTGGTGCTGTCGAGGACAAGCACAACTGGGTTTACACCGTCGCGTAATTAGCCTTTCCTGTCCGGGCAGAGAGTAAGCTCCCTCCTGGCGCGTCCTCGGACATGCAAGAAGCCCTCGCTGCGCACTTCGTGCGGCGAGGGCTTCTTGCGTCCTGCGGAGTGCGCCGGGAGGGAGCTTGCTCTCCGCCCTGCGGGCTCGGCGATGTCACAACGAACAATAATTAATCTGAATTAAAGATGGTGCGCGGCCTTTTAGGCCGCGCTTTTGTTTTGGTTCGCGCCATGTGGGGGTGGTGGCGACGTGCATTTTTGCGAGTATTCTGCAATCGAAGGCCCCTGCATACCGACCTCGGGCAAAAAATCGGGATTTCTCGATGGCTTTTCGCGAATAATAGGCGGGGTTATGGCCGACAACGTTTGATTTGCAGGGATATTCGCGGTCTTTGGCATTTATCGTGACGCTCGAAGCTGTCGGGCATGCTGAATACTCCCAAAAATGCACGGCGCCTTGAGGGGAACCTTCGCGACAAAGGAAACCGCCCCGTCGAAGTATGCATTCGACGGGGCGGTTTATACATTTGGCCGATTAAGGATGCGCTGCCAAACTACTAGAACTTGACGGTCGGGGCCTGGCGGGCTGCTTCGGCGGCCTCGAAGCCCTGGCGCTCCTTAAACTGGAAGATGCCGGCAAAGATGACAGCCGGGAACGTCTGGATAGCGTTATTGTAGCTGAGCACGCAATCGTTGTAGCTCTGGCGTGCATAGCTAATCTTGTTCTCGGTATCCTCGAGCGATGCCTGAAGCTGCGTAAAGTTGGTGTTTGCCTTAAGGTCGGGGTAGGCCTCGGCCACGGCAAAGAGCTGGCGCAGCGCACCGGTCAGCACGTTGTCGGCTTCCATCTTGGCCTCAGGGGTGGTGGCACTCACGGCGGTGTTGCGCGCGCTGATCACGGCGGAGAGCGTCTCCTGCTCGTGCTTGGCGTAGCCCTTGACGGTCTCGACCAGGTTGGGGATCAGGTCGTTGCGGCGCTGCAGCTGCGTGTCGATGTTCTGCCAGGCGTTATCGATGCGATTGCGCTTGGTGACCATGTTGTTGTAGATGCCGGCGATGGCGCAGACAATCACAA
>CAJKEF010000236.1 GCA_905198825.1 uncultured Collinsella sp.
GCCATCGGGAGTCACGTAGGTCACACCGTCAACGACAGGCGCGGCCAGCGCGGCAGCCAAGTCATCGACCATGTAATAGCCGCCGAGCAACGCCTCGACGACGGGACCGTAGCCTGCGCGCACGGACAGACGATCAACCAGACGGGTACCGGCAGCGCCCTCAGCGGCGGTAGAGCCGCTCACGCCGCGCGCCACCAGCAGCGCCTCGCCCGAGGCCTTCTTCTGGTCCAGAGCGGCACGACCGGCACGCTCAAGCGCGGACGTATCGTCGAACAGCAGCGCATCGATATCGCCGGCGAGCAATTGCTCAACCAGGCCCTCAAGCTCGCGCGGGGCCTCGAGCACGTCGCCCAGACGACCCGAGACATCATCGCCCAGCGCACCAACCAGACGGCTCACCAGCGGCGAGCTGTCGGCCATGCGGGCATCGAGTTTCTTTTGGCTGGCAAGCTCCGAGCGCACCTCGGATAACTTGTTGCGCGCCTCGCTCTCACGGGCACGCAGGTCTTTGAGGACAGCGCGTGCCGTCTCGGTGGCCTCGCGCGCATCGCTCTGGGCCTGACGAGCCGCCTCAAGGGCGCTCTCAAGCTCCTCAGCACGGTCGCGGCGGCTCTCAAGCGATGCCGTGACCTCCTCGAGCTGCTCGTCGATCTGCTCCAGGCGCGAGGCGTACATGTTGTCCTCGACCTCGGCGTTGCTTAGCGAGTCCTTCACCTTGGCGAGCTCGAGCGCGGCGTTATCGGCCACACGCTGCACATCGCGCTGCTCGCGCGTGAGCTGCGAAATCTGATTGTCGAGCGCCACGCGACGCTCGTGGAGCTGGGCGGCGGCAGGACCGGCGGCGTCAACGTCCTCCTGGGCCTGCATGTGCGCACCGGTCACTTCCTCAAGCTGCGCACGCGCGTCCTCGAGCTCCTCGACCACGCGACGACGCTGATGCTCGGAGCTCGAGATCTGGCCGCGCATGTCGGACAGGCGCGACACCATGTTGTGGCCCTTTTCCTCGAGTAGGCGCATGTCGGAGTTGATGCGGCCGACCACGTCTTGCATATGACGGCGCTGCTCGCCCAGATCACCCACAAACAGGCCCTTTTCCTCGAGCATGACCTGGAGCTTCTCGAGCTCGCGCTCCTTTTCGCCCAAGCGGTATTGCGCAAGCTCAAGCTCGGCAGCGCCCTCCTTGGAGCGGCTCTCCAGGTCGTTCCACTGCGACTGCAGCGAACGAAGCTCGTCGACGGCCAGCATCTGCGTAAGCTCGTTCGCACGCGAGGACAGCTCTTTGTACTTGCGCGCGCGATCGACCTGACGCTCCAGCGGCCGCAGCTGGCGGGCGATCTCCTTATTGATGTCGCGGGCACGGGTCAGGTGCTCGTCCATCGACTTAATCTTTTTGAGCGCGCGCTCCTTGCGGCGCTTGTGCTTGGAGATGCCAGCGGCCTCCTCGATGAGGGCGCGGCGCTCCTCGGGGCGGCTCTGCAAGATGGCGTCGAGTTTGCCCTGGCTGATGATGGAATGTGTATCCTTGCCCAGGCCCGAATCGTGCAGGATGTCCTGAATGTCCATCAGGCGGCACGGACTCGAGTTGATGAGGTACTCGCTTTCGCCCGAGCGATACATGCGACGGGTGATGGCGACCTCGTCAAAATCGACGGGCAGCATATGGTCCGAGTTATCGAGCACCAGCGTAACCTCGGCAACACCCACCGGCTTGCGAGCCGACGAGCCCGAGAAGATGACATCCTCCATGGCCTGACCGCGCAGCTGCTTGGCGCTCTGCTCGCCCAGGACCCACAGAATCGAGTCGGAGATGTTCGATTTTCCCGAGCCGTTGGGACCGACGATGACGGTCAGGCCCGGCTCAAACGTCATATGGGCGCGGTCGGCAAACGACTTGAACCCTTTGAGCGTGAGGGACTTGAGATACACGGTTCCTCGCTTAAACAGGCTTCTTGTTCAGAATCACGCCGTTGGTGGTGTAACCCATGCGGTCGAGTGCCTCAAGCGCGGCAGCTCCCTCGGCCTCCTTCTTGGAGGAACCGGTGCCGCGGCCCTGGCGAATACCGTCGATGAGCACCACGGCGGTAAAGGTGGGCGCATGCGCCGGGCCCTCGGAGCCAACGAGCTTATACGCCGGGGGCTCGTGACCGTCGGCTTGCACGCACTCCTGCAAAAACGACTTGGGGTTCGCAGGATGCTCGGCACGCTCAGAAGCCAAATGCGGCTTAAGCGTACGGTGAATGAACTCCGCCGCGGCATCCCAGCCGGCATCCAGGTACAGCGCGCCCACGAGCGACTCGTAGACGTTCTCGAGCGCCGAATGCAGGCCACGCGCGCCCGTGCCGGTCTCGGAGGCACCAAAGATGATGATGTCGTCGATGCCCAGCTCGTGAGAAACCTCGGATAGCGTAGCGCCCGAGACAAGCGACACCTTCAGGCGCGTGAGCTTGCCCTCGTCAAACTCCGGATAGGACTCAAACAGGGAGCGTGCGACCACAGCGCCCAAAATGGAATCGCCCAAAAACTCAAGGCGCTCATAGCTGGCAGAGACCGGCTGTCCCTCGACGGCCGAGGGATGTGTGAGCGCCGCACGCAGCAGCACCTTGTTATTGAACTCATGGCCCAGAATCTCCTGGGCGCGCGTGAGTCGTTCAGACAAAGCCAAGACTTAGGCCTCCTTGGCGTTTTCGATCGCGTCGACGGCGTCGGCGACAGAGTTGAGCGACAGCAGAGTCTCGTCATCGATTTCGAGGTCGAACTCGTCCTCGATGGCCGTCACCAGCTGCAGACGCTCGAGCGAATCGGCATCGAGATCGTCAAAAGTGGTCTCGTCGCTAATGTCGGCGACATCGACACCCAGAACGTCAGCGGCGACTTCGGCGATCTTATCGAAAATTTCGGAGCGGTCCATAGCGCTTCCTCTCGTATGTCATGGAACACAACACAACACGGCAATCGGAGCCGCGTTGTAATACGGCTCCGATTCTACCCCACGCGGTACAGGTTGAGCCACGTAACGGGGCCTTTATAAAACGATACCGTCCATGGAATTGGCAACGTCCTGGACAAGCCCGGCGCGCACGGCCTGAGCCGCGGCAAGCGTACCGTTCTTGACGGCCTCGACCGA
>CAJKEF010000237.1 GCA_905198825.1 uncultured Collinsella sp.
CCGAGCCTTTCGGCGGCCAAGCTGCCGATTTTCTTGATGAGCTGCTGAATCAGATAATCCCCCAGGTCGAGTCGTCGCTTCCTCAGCCGCCCACCTGGCGCGGCATTGCCGGTTACTCGCTCGCGGGCCTCTTCGCACTCTGGTCCCTCTGGCAAACCGACGCCTTTGACCGCGCCGCGAGCGCATCGGGGTCGCTATGGTTTCCCGACTTTGTCGATTGCGCCAGCACGGCGCCATTTGCCGGCAGTCCGCAAGCTGTCTATCTTTCGCTCGGCAAAAAGGAAACCAAGACGCCCAACCGCATGATGCGGCATGTACTCGACGACACACGCGCGATGGAAGCGTTACTCGTCGAGCGCGGCATTCCAACAACGCTGGAGCTCAACCCCGGCAATCACTTTGCCCAAACCGACTTGCGCATGGCCCGCGGCATCCACTGGATACTGACACATTAAAAATGGTGCCCACGCGCATATACGCATGGGCACCATATCTTGTTTTAGCTGAACGCAGCTGCTACTCAGCAGCCTCCTCAAGCTCGGAGACATCAAACTCAAAGTCGTTACCGGGCAGAATCGCGTTGAGCACGATGCCAACCAGCGAGCCCACGGCAATGCCGGACAGTGAAATGGTCACGCCGCCCAGCTCCAACACGATGACACCGGCGGTGCTATAGGCAATGCCGAGCGAAAGCACGAGTACCAGAGCGGCCACCAGCACATTGCGGTTGTTCTGGAAATCGACCTGGTTCTCGATGAGGTTGCGCACGCCTACGGCACTGATCATGCCGTAGAGTACGAGCGACACGCCGCCGATAACGCATGGCGGCATGGCGGCGATCACGGCAGCGAACTTGGGGCAGAACGAAAGCACGATGGCGCAGCACGCGGCAATGCGAATCACGCGCGGGTCGAACACGCGCGTCAGGGCGAGCACACCGGTGTTCTCGCCATACGTGGTGTTGGCCGGAGCGCCAAAGAGCGAAGCCAGAATCGTGGCAAGACCGTCGCCGAGCAGCGTGCGATGCAGACCGGGGTCGGCAATGTAGTTGCGCTCGCAGGTGGAGCCAATAGCAGAGATATCGCCGATATGCTCGATCATGGTCGCGAAGGCCAGCGGCATGATGGTGATGATGGCCGTCGTGGCAAGACCGCTATCGAACTGCGGTCCAAAGAGCGCAAACACGGTGTTGTCCCACACGATGGGCAAACCAACCCAGGGAGCGGCGGCAACGCCCGAAAAATCAACTTCGCCGAGCACGGCGGCAACGGCGTAGCTCACCACAACGCCCAGCAGAATCGGCACGATCTTAACCATGCCACGGCCCCAGATGTTGCAGATGACGATCACGGCCACAGCGATAACGGCAACAAGCCAATTGGTCTGGCAGTTGGCGATGGCAGAGCTTGCCAAGATCAGGCCGATGGAAATGACGATGGGACCGGTCACCACCGGCGGAAAGAAGCGCATGACGCGCTTGGCGCCAAAGGCGCGGAAGAGCGCCGCAAGTACCGGATAGAGCAGGCCGGCGCAGGCAACGCCCAGGCAAGCGTAGGGCAAAAGCTCGGTCTCGCCGTTGGGCGCGATTGCGGCATAACCGGCAATAAAGGCAAACGATGAGCCCAAGAATGCAGGGACCTTACCGCGCGACAGGAAGTGGAACAGGAGCGTACCCAAGCCGGCAAACAACAGCGTTGCCGAGACCGAGAGGCCGGTGAGCACGGGCACCAACACCGTGGCGCCGAACATGGCAAATAGATGCTGCAGGCCGAGCAGGAACATGCGCGGTCGGCCAAGCGACGACGCATCGTAGATGGCATCGGCGACAGCGGGCGTCGAGGATTGGGACATGGATGTCCTTTCGAATGGAGGGGCGATCGGGCATAGCGGATTACCTGCCCGAACGATACGATCCGAACCATTGTACGTGATACGCCATGTCTCGCACGCGCCGTCACCTGCAAACGGTAGCGTTACTTCCAAACGCGCTCGGAAATGCGCTTGACCAGCGCGATCTTTGCCCACTGTTCGTCCTCGGTCAGTTTGTTGCCAATCTCACAGCTGGCAAAGCCGCACTGGGGCGACAGGTACAGGTTCTCGAGCGGCACATACTTTGCGGCCTCATGGATACGTTCGACGATAACGTCCTCGTCCTCAAGCTCAGCCGCCTTTGTAGTGATCAGTCCCAGCACCACCTTCTTGCCGGGGGCAACGTACTTGAGCGGCTCAAAACCACCGGCGCGGGGCGTGTCGAACTCAAGGTAGAACGCGTCGACAGCCTCATGCGCAAACAGGTACGGTGCAATGGGATCGTAACCACCCTCGAAGGCATACGTGGAGTGATAGTTGCCGCGGCACACGTGCGTGGTGACGGCCATGTCGGCGGGGCGTCCCTCGAGCGCGAGGTTGTTGAGCGCCACGCCCAGCTCGCTCACCTTTTGCAGGTCAACCGGGCTCATGCCGGTCTTGGACACAAAGTCGGTATCGCAATAGATGCCCCAGGTGCAGTCATCAAACTGGATGTTGCGGCAGCCTGCTGCGTACAGGTCGGCGATCACCGTGCGATAAGCGGCTGCGATGGCGTCGGCAAGTTCCTCATCGGTCTTATAGACAGCGCGCAGGCTCTCCTGCTGGCCGTCGCAGCGGTCGAGCGTGACTTCGGAGAACGTCTGGATCGGCGCCGGAATGGTTTGCCGCGCGACCTGGCCCTCCCCCTCGAGCGCCTTGACAAATTTAAAGTGCTCGACGAACGGATGGTTCTCGCCGCTAATGGGGCCGGTTACCACGGCGGTGTCGGCTGTGGTCTCCTCGTCGTGGAACATATAGCCCGTACGCGAGGTACGGCGTTCAATGCCGTTGAGCCCCCACATAAAGTCGAGGTGCCAGTAACTGCGGCGAAACTCGCCATCGGTAATCACCTGCAGGCCAGCGGACTTTTGCTTGTCCACCAGGTCGCGAATGGCCTCATCCTCGACGGCCTTAAGGCCGGCGGCGTCGAGTGTGCCCGCAGCATAGGCGGCACGGGCGTCCTTTACGGCCTGTGGACGAAGAAAGCTGCCGACGATATCGGCGCGAAACGGCGCGTTCAGCGTGGTTAAAGCACTCATAGATATCTCCCTT
>CAJKEF010000238.1 GCA_905198825.1 uncultured Collinsella sp.
ATGAACGTTGTCGGCGCCCATAATGCGGCCGAGGGGCAACTGGTGTAGACCAGATGCGGCGTTGTTAAACGCTGCGTTGTCGAATGGAAACGGTGCCGCAATCTTGGAAACGGCGCGGCAACGGGCGCGAAACCAATGGGAAACGCGTAAATCAAGAAGCCATCTATGCCCGCATTTCAAATCAGCTATATGCAGAGGCAAGGCAGTCCCAAGGCAGACTCCGCATCAGATTCGTCCGTGATTCCCCTAGGGAAAACACGGCTAGGCGCTCTTTAGCGTGTTTTCCCTAGGGGAATCACAGTCGGTGTCGGCAGTAGCGTGTTTTCCCTAGTGAGATCACAACTGGGCGGAGCAGGGTGACGCCCCCTTAAGGAAAACGAAGCTGACGACCATATCAAAAAGCCATTCCACGCAAAACAACCTTTGTCAGCATCTCCTCCACTGCCCAACACTACATATGAGGAGCGACTTTTGGCACACCGAAACGCTTCAGTAGGTGTTCGAGATAACCGTCCTCGTACACGCGACTAAATTGCACCCTCATGACCGGAATGCCCAGAGCCGTAATGTGCGACTCTCGTTGACGTTCTGCAACCAAGCGCCTTTGCATCTCTTTTCCCAGGCCGTCCGCACCAACGTATTTGCCAAAACCATCGACCTCAATAATTAAGCGAAGCCCATTCGGCAACTCGTAGTACATATCAGCACGAATCGCACCGCCATCGATCGGGTCAACAAACTCGGCTTGCAACATGGTCGGAGGAAGGTAACCCAGCGCGATAATCAATCCGCGCACGATGGATTCGCCGCCGCTCTCCGAAGCGCCATCGGCATAGCGCGCTACCATCTCAGCGCACAAAGCCCCAGAGCGACATCGCGCCAGCGCTTCAACATAGTCGCGATACTTTTGGATATCGAGCTTGCAGAACCGCAGGGCGCTATCAGCTATAGCCAGACCGTCTTCAAAAGAAGCAACAAGTGAGCAGTCGAGTACCGTCCGTTCTAGCGTCGTTCGTTTCACGGTGCCGTTTAGCTCGATCTCATTTAGAGGGCACTCATGCCGATGGATTCCCGTGCCGCACCTACCATGCGAGCGCCCGCTAGCTACAAGATGAATTGTGTCCAGATATTTCTTCGAAACCCAAAGTCCATGGTCAAGCGCAGCAGAAAAGGAACAGACGGCCTCGTCAGGGTGCTCGTCGAGAAACGTATTTTGAACATAGCGCCAACGAACGCGCGGACTCGTCTTGAGCGCATCCCACGTGGAGGCGCGCATGAACATCCCGCTAAACGGACGCACGGCCACCCCTGCCGCTACGGCGCGACGAAGTGCTTCGCGATCCGCCCTGGTTTTGGGCACTAGACAACGCTGCAAGCGCTCCGCCCCATCAAGCTGTTCTTCAATCCTTTGCCGTGCGCTGGTATTCCTCACGAAAGCCACCTCCCAATAGAGGCAGCATAGCCAAAAGGCACCTTGCCAATCTCTTGCCATTAACTGACCAAAAGCTTGACGTACTGCTTGACGCCGCAGGTCAAAGACGTCATCCCGGTGCGCACCACAACTACGTCGCTCGGTGAACGGTTGCCATCGAGGTGCAGGCGGCAGTTTCCTTGCCCTCTCTAGGCCCTCTGGCATCAATGACGCCTCATAGCCTCAGTTCAAACGTGATTCCCCTAGGGGAAACACGGCTAGGAGCTCTTTAGCGTGTTTTCCCTAAGGGAATCACAGTCGGCGTCGGCAGTAGCGTGTTTTCCCTAGGGAGATCACGATTGGGCAGAGCGATAAGGTGACTTTCCTAGGAAACACGCACTTGCAAGGCGCCTCTACGACTCCAGCTCTTAGCGCCGGAACAGTTCGCGGGCTCGGTCGCGGAGATCAGTTGCTCGAATGACACCCTCGTAGCGGTTGATGCGCAAGCGCGGGAATGCATTGAAGAAGCGCAGGTCGCGACGACTGAGCGACACACTCGGCACCGGACGGTTCGCGCGCCTGCCGGCACGGAGACGGGCGAGCGATGGATGGGGCACGCTCGGCGCGGCATCGGCCACGCGGCGGGCGGCAAGTGCCAGGCCGCGAGCACCATCCGAGATAAATGTCGGCATCGAAGCCTTCTCACGAAGGGCATCGAGCGTCGCGTCGCCCAGCTCGGCCAGCCACGCGTTAACGGCACGGCTGCGGATATGCGTCTGCGCCACCGAGTCAATCGCCGAATCGGGAATACGTTCGAGCATGGAGTCAGACGCATCGGCAAGCGACTCATTGATGCGGTCGGCAAGGTCGGCACGCACACGCTCCAGCTGATCGGACAGGCGGCGCCAGCTGGCCAAAGAGCACACCGCGTCGACCATCATCGCGACCGCGACGATAAAGGCGGACAGCCGCACAATCAGCACCGGCAGATGGCCAAGCAGCCCCAGCAATGCCGGCTCCACTAAACGGCAAATGCACAACGCACCCAGGCCAAACGCGCATGCCCAGTACAGGCAGATGCGTCCGTGCAGGTTAAACGGCAGGTGCGAATAGTCCCAAAAGCGAGCGCCCGTTGTTTTTTCCAACAGCACGCCTACGCTGTACTCAATCACGCTGCATACGAGTGCTGCAGCGACAAACTGGCTCGAGGCATCCGGAATCCCGCGCAACAGCAGCCAGCAGGCAATGCCGCCCGCGCCATAGATAGGGCAGCACGGCCCCAGCAAAAAGCCACTGTTGGCAAATCGTCCGTGGTTGAGCATGGCGCAGACTGTCGATTCCCATGCCCAACCGCAAAAACCGTAGAAGGCAAACGAGAGTACCAGTGCCGAGAGCGGACAGGCGGCAAGCGTCGCGCCGTCAAATGCCATGTCGATCGCGGTTTCCACCGTCTACCCTCTCCTCTTTTCGCTCGATTCGCCACTCATGCCATCGTCCGCCTCGTCCTTGCGCGGCAGGCGGCCGGCAACCGTCTCGTGCAGAGCGCACCATTTATCTGCCAGGCATACAATCCAAGCTTCACGACACGTCGGCGGCACTGGCACCAGCGGAAACATATGCCGCACGATAATATTCCGTTCGCGCGGCGTCAGCTCAAAATCTTCCTCCGCACGTGCCAGGGCAAAAAACGGGTGGCGAAAGCC
>CAJKEF010000239.1 GCA_905198825.1 uncultured Collinsella sp.
GACAGCGAGCGCTCGGGGATGTTGATCTGGATAAGGTCGCCCTCCTCGATCAGGGCAATCGGACCGCCCACGGCAGCCTCGGGCGAAACGTGACCGATAGCCGGGCCCTTGGAGGCGCCGGAGAAACGGCCGTCAGTGATCAGGGCAATGCTCGCGCCCAGCTCGGGGTCGCTGGCGATAGCCTCGGTGGTGTAGAACATCTCGGGCATACCGGAACCCTTGGGGCCCTCATAGCGAATGATAACGGCATCGCCGGGCTTGACCTCGTGCGTCAGGACGGCGTGAATGGCATCCTCCTCGCAGTCGAACGGACGCGCCTTAAGCGTGGCCTGGAACATCTCGCGCGGAACAACCGTGTGCTTGACGACGGCGCCCTCGGGGGCAAGGTTGCCGTGGAGGATGGCGATGGAGCCGTCGGTACCAAAGGCCTGGTCAAACGGGCGAATGATGTCCTCGCGCTTGAGGTTCCACTTCTCCAAGTAGCGGCCGCACTTCTCGTAGTAGCCGTTGTTCTTAAGGTCCTCGAGGTTTTCGCCGAGAGTCTTGCCGGTGACGGTCATGACATCGAGGTGGAGCATCGACTTGATCTCCTCCATGATGCGCGGCACGCCGCCCGCATAGTAGAAGAACTGCGCCGGCCACTCACCTGCGGGACGGACGTTGAGCAGGTAGTGGGCGCCACGGTGCAGGCGATCGAAGTCGTCGGCGGACATCTCAATGCCAAACTCGCGGGCGATAGCAGGAATATGCAGCAGCGAGTTGGTGGAACCCGAAATGGCGCCGTGGACCATGATGAGGTTCTCGAAGGACTCCTTGGTCACGATGTCGCGGGGGCACAGGTTGTGCTCGGAGAGCCACACGGACTGACGGCCGGCCTCGCGCGCAAACTCACGCAGGTCGGAGCTGGTGGCGGGCAGCAGGGCCGTGCCGGGGAGCATAAGGCCCAGGGCCTCGGCGGTAACCTGCATGGTCGACGCGGTGCCCATAAACGAGCAGGCGCCGCAGCTGGGGCATGCGTTGTGCTTGGCAAACTCAAGCTCCTCGCGGGAAATCTCGCCGCGCTCATAGCGGGCCGAGATGGCGCCGAGCTGCTCCAGGGTCAGCAGGTCGGGGCCGGCATCCATGACGCCGCCGGTGACGACAATCGAGGGGATGTTGATGCGGCCCATGGCCATGAGGTTCGCAGGCAGGCCCTTATCGCAGCTGGCAACGAAGACACCGGCATCGAACGGGGTGGCCTTGGCGTGGATCTCGATCATGTTGGCGATCATGTCGCGGCTGGGCAGCGAGTAGTTGATGCCGTCGTGGCCCTGGGCCTCACCGTCGCAAATGTCGGTGCAGAAGTAACGAGCACCGTGACCGCCAGCCTCGGCAACGCCAGCACGGACCTCCTCGACCAGATCAAACAGGCCGGCAGAACCCGGGTGCGAGTCGCCGAACGTCGACTCGATAATGACCTGCGGCTTGTCCAGATCCTCGATGGACCAGCCAGAGCCCAAACGCAGCGGGTCCATCTCGGGGCTGATGGTGCGAAACTTGCCGGAACGCGGCTGCAGCTTGGCAACCAGGTCGGCTGCCTCCTGCTGAATCTGTGCCTTGGTCTTCTCGTCCATGATGCTCTCCTCTTTTGATTTGAACGGTTGTACCAATCGTTGGTGATTAAATCTGGTGTAGGTGGTTGCCGAGCGATGCGCTCGGCAAAAGATGCCCGACTAGGCGAAGAACGAGATCACCAGGGCGCAGGCGAGGCCCGAAAGGCCGATGAGCGTCTCCATAACGGTCCAGGACTTGAGGGTGGTCTTCTCGTCAATCTCCAGGAACGAGGAGCACATCCAAAAACCGGCATCGTTGACGTGCGAGAGGGCCGTGGCACCGCCGCAGATGGCAAGACAGATGGCGGCACGCATGAGCACTGAGGCTCCGGCAACCGCGGGCATGGCGGCCATAATGCCCGATGCCATGGTCATAGCGACGATGGAGCTGCCGACAGAGGCACGCACCATGACGGCAATCAAAAAGGCAACGACCACCAAAGGCAGCGGTGAGGCCTCGAGCATAGGGCCGATAACCTGGCCCAAGCCGCAGTCCTGCAACATCCAGCGAATGACGCCGCCACAGGCGATAACCAGCAAGATCATGCCGACGGGCTTAAGAGAGCGGTCGAGCAGGGCCTTGAGCTCGGCGCCGGAGTAGCCTCGGCGCGCGCCCAGCAGATACATCGCGACGAGCGTGGCGAGCGTCAAAGCGACGAACGGCTTGCCCAGGAAGGCGAGAATCGAGGCGATCTCGGCGGGCATGGGGATATAAGAGGACAACGTGCCCAGCAAAATCAGACAAAGCGGCGTGAGCACGATGGCGAGCACCATGCCAAAGGAGGGAAGCTCCTTTTCGTCGCTCGCGCCCTCGGCAGAGGTAAAGTGCTCCGGAACATCGGTAAAAATGCGACTGCCCACGTTGCGACCCCAGATGACGCCGGCGATCGCCATAGCGATGAAGGCGGTAGGGATACCGACGAGAATCATGGTGCCCAGGTCGGCACCGAGCGTGCCGGCGACCAGAACCGAACCGGCCGATGGCGGCACAAACGCATAGCCAGCGGCAAGTCCTGCGAGCAGCGCGATGCCGTAGTAGAGCGTCGACTTTTTGGTCTGGGATGCCACGCTAAACGCAAGCGGGATCAAAACGACCACGCCGGCCTCAAAGAACACCGTAGTGCCGATAACCAGACCGGTAATTCCCAGCGCCCAGCTGGAATGACCCTGCCCAAAGGTATCGATGAAGGTCTGGGCGATCTTCTTGGCGCCGCCGCTCTCTTCAAGAATCTGACCAAACATCGAGCCCAGGCCGATGAGCAGGGCGATGTTTTGCAGCGTGGTGCCCACGCCCTTGGTGACAGTGTCCGCCACCAGGTCGAGCGGCATACCGGCGCCGATGCCGATCGCGAGCGCCGAGACCATCATCGAAAGCACGGGATGCAGCTTGAACTTAATGATGAGTGCAAGCAGCAGCGCAATGCCCACGATGGCGGCGATGACCAGCCTGGTGGGGTCGGCCATAAACGTTGGGTCTGACATCTTTCCTCCAATTCATCAGACCTTTTGAATTCG
>CAJKEF010000240.1 GCA_905198825.1 uncultured Collinsella sp.
GCCGCTTTTTGCTATCTACCGACTGACGCCGCGGGGATAGGCCTCACATGCACCAAGGGGTTGACTAGAGCTCGCAAGCAACCTTGTAGCCATCGCCGATGGCGTCGCGGATGTTGCCGCACTTGTTGGCATCGCCCAACACGTGGGTGGTAACGCCGGCTGCAGCAAGGTCGTCGGCCAACTTGGTATTGGGACGATAGCCCATGGCAAGTACCAGCGTATCGGCATCGGCGATGGTGTGGATCTCGCCGTCCTTTTCGTAGCTGATGGCATCCTCGGTAATCTCGGTCACCTTGGCCTCGGTCAGCACGTGAACGCCCTTGGAGAGCATGCGCGTGATGAGCACCGCGCGACCGGCGCCGCCCTCGTTGGCGGCGAGCGTCTTGGTCATCTCGATGACGGTGACGTCGCGATTGGCCGGCGACAGATCGTTGACCAACGGGGCCAGGTAGTCGGCCGTCTCGCAACCGACGGTGCCGCCGCCCACGATGACGATCTTCTTGCCCGGGAAAGCCTTGCCACCCAGCAGGTCGTCGGCCGTCATAACCTGCTTAAAGCCCTGCATGAAGGCCGGGGCGATGGGCTCGGCGCCATAAGCCAGAACAACCTCGTAACCCGCGTAGTCACGCTGAATGTCCTCGGCAGTAAGCTCGGTGCCAAATACGCACTTCACGCCGGCCTCGGCCAGGCGACGGTACTGATACTTGATCACGCGGGTGAGTTCCTGCTTTGCCGGCGGAACGGCCGCGATGCGCATCTCGCCGCCCGGTTCGTCCTGCTTATCCACGAGCACCACGTTGTGGCCGCGCTTGGCGGCAATGTAGGCTGCCTCCATGCCCGCAGGACCAGCGCCCACAACCAGTACGTTCTTGGCCTCGGCGGCAGGCTCGTAACCGGCCTCGTCGCGCTCAACATCGGGGTTGACGGTGCAGGAGATGCGCTTGCCAAACATAATGCCGTTCAGGCAGCGCAGGCAGCCAATGCAGGGGCGGATGTCGTCGGCGTTGCCGGCAGCGGCTTTGTTGCAGAACTCGGCATCGCACAGATTGGCGCGGCCCATCATGCAGATGTCGGCAGCGCCGTCCTCAATCAGCTCCTCGGCGATCCAGGCCTCGTTGATGCGTCCAACGGTGGCGACGGGAATGTTGACGTGCTTTTTGATCTCGCGCGAGCAGGCGGCATGCGAGGCCTGCTGGGTACCGGCGGCGGGAATTGCGGAGCCGCGCTTGATGGTGGTACCACCCGACACATGAATCATGTCGACGCCGGCCTTCTCCAGGCGACGCGAGACGTAGATCATGTCGTTGAGGGTCAGGCCGCCATCGGTGTACTCATCGCCCGAGATGCGGACGTCAATGATAAAGTCCTTGCCGCAGCGCTCGCGAATCTCGGCGATGACTTCGAGCAGGAAACGCATGCGGGCGTCGAGCGAGCCACCGTACTCGTCGGTGCGCTTGTTGTAGAGCGGAGTCAAAAAGCCGCCGAGCATGCCGTGGGCGTGCGCCGCATGGACTTCGACGCCGTCGACGCCAGCCTTCTGCATACGCACGGCAGCATCGCCAAACTGATGCGTGAGCTCGTGGATCTCATCGACCGTGATGGGACGCGGTGCCTCGCGGGCGTAAGACGGGCCCACAAAGGACGGAGCGATCAGGCGCGGCGTACCCGGAATGTTAAAGGCCATGTAGGCGGGGTGGAAGAGCTGCGGCATGATCTTGCAGCCATACTCGTGGACGGCCGCGGCGAGCTTTTCCCAGCCAGGGATAAACGTGTCGTCGTAGCAGCACATGTCACCCGGCAGATAGGTATAGGTGGGCTCGACCGTCACGACCTCGGTGATGATCAGGCCTACGCCGCCCTTGGCACGGGCACGGTAATGATCGACCAAGTCGTCGGTCACATAGCCATGATCGGCCAGGTTGGTGGACACCGGCGGCATAAAGACGCGGTTCTTGACCTCGGTCGTACCGACCTTGATCGGGCTAAAGAGCATCGGATAGGCGGAAGACTCCATACAGGGTTCCTTTCGTTTGAGCCGCTCGGCGGCAGTTGCTAACGTACTTATCGTATCAGCAACCGCCGCATTCGCACTCACTCGCACTCCCCACTTTCAATCCCGATCTTCACAAAAAAGTTGCGGTGGAATACGGAGTAGATGAGGCTTTTGACAGCCAAGACAGTCCGTATTTCACCGCAACTGATGGATGAGATGGAGTTAGAGGCCCAGGTAGGTGGTCATGCCTTCGACGGCGAGCTTGGCGCCAGCTACGGCGTGGACCACGGTGAGCGGGCCGTTGACCACGTCGCCGGCGGCAAAGACGCCAGGTACGGTGGTCATGCCGTGCTCGTCGACCGAAAGCAGGCCACGATGGTCGGTCTCCAGACCGCCCGTTGTAAGCACGAGCTTGTCCTTGGGCACCTGAGACGCCGCAATCACAACCGTGTCGGCGGACACGTGGTCGAGCTCTTCCTCGTAGCCCACCACGTTGTTGTCCTCGTCAAAGATAGCTGTCTCGAACACCGGACCGTTATCGTCGATGGCGCAGATCGCCTTGCCGCACATAATCTCGGCACCGTCAAGCTCGGTCAGCTCCACCTCATCATCGATGGCAGAGATATGGCGCGATCGGGCATACACGGTGACCTTGCGAGCGCCCGAGCGCAGGGCTGTGCGGGCAACATCCATGGCCACGTTGCCGGCGCCGATAACCGCCACGTTCTGCCCAATTGCCACGCTCGTAGGATCGACCAGATAATCGATACCAAACAGCACGTTGCCGCGCGACTCGCCGGGAATACCCAGCTTTCGAGCTCGCCAAGTACCAGTACCAACAAAGACCGCATCGTAGCCGTCACGCAGCAGGTCGTCGATGTGGAGCGCACCGCCGATGGTGGTCGACGGACGCACGCGCACGCCAAGCGAGCACATCACGTGGCGGTACTTTTGCACGAGCGAGCGCGGCAGACGGAACTCGGGGATACCGTACTCCAGCACACCACCAATCTCGGGGCGCTGCTCAAATACCGTGACGGCACAGCCCAGCTGGGCCATCTTGATAGCCACGGTAATACCAGCGGGACCGGAACCGACCACGGCAATCTGTTTA
>CAJKEF010000241.1 GCA_905198825.1 uncultured Collinsella sp.
AGGGCGTGTTGCCACAAAACATCGTCGACGCCGCCCGCGATATCGTGGCCAACGTACGCGCCAACGGCGATGCCGCGGTGCGCGATTACTGCCAGCGTTTTGACGGCGTTGAGCTGCAGAGTTTTCGCCTGCCGCAGGAGCAGATTGATGCTGCACTCGAAGGCCTCGATCCTGCTTTTGTCGCGGCTCTCGAAAAGGCCGCACGCCAGATCCGCGAGTTCCACCAGCGCGAGGTCGAGCAGAGCTGGTTTACCACGCGCCCGGACGGCACGATGCTCGGCGTTAAGGTGACCCCGCTTGCCGCTGCCGGCATTTACGTGCCGGGCGGTCGTGCGCAGTATCCCTCCACGGTGCTTATGAACGCCATCCCTGCCAAGGTGGCTGGCGTTAAGCGCGTGGTCATGGTGACCCCGCCGCAAAAAGATGACCTAATCAGCCCCTATACGCTCGCGGCTGCCAAGCTCGGCGGCGTGGACGAGATCTATATGGTGGGTGGCGCCCAGGCCGTGGCCGCGCTGGCGTACGGTACCGAGACCATTCCGCGTGTCGATAAAATCACCGGTCCGGGCAACGCTTTTGTTGCCGCTGCCAAGCAGATTGTCTCGGGCGATGTGGGAATCGACATGGTCGCCGGCCCGTCCGAGGTCTGCGTGCTGGCCGATGCCACGGCCAAGCCCATGGTGGTCGCGGCCGACCTGATGGCCCAGGCCGAGCACGATCCGCTGGCAGCCTGCTATCTGGTGACCTGCGACGAGCAGTTTGCGTGTGAGATCGAGGCGGGTATCGACATCCTGGTGGCGCAGTCGCCGCGTGCCGAGATCACGCGCGCCTCGCTCGACAACGAGGGCACCATCGTGGTGGCCGCCGACATGGACGCTGCCGTCGAGGCCGTGAACACCGTGGCGCCCGAGCACCTTGAGCTGCACTGCAAGGACGCAATGGGCCTGCTTGGCGGCATTCGCAACGCCGGCGCCATCTTTGTGGGCGCTTGGAGCTCCGAGCCGCTTGGCGATTATGTTGCTGGCCCCAACCACACGCTGCCGACCGGCGGCACGGCCATGTTCTCCAACCCGCTTTCGGTCGAAGAGTTCGTTAAGCGCTCGAGCGTCATTTGCTATACGCCCGAAGGCCTGCTCTCCGATGCTCCCGCTACGCAGCGCCTGGCCGAGGCCGAGGGCCTGTGGGCACACGCGCTCTCTGCCGCTCTGCGTCGCCGTGTGCTGGAGCAGGGCGAGGATGCCGTGAGCGCCGAGTCGCTCGCCGCGGCCGACCTGACCAAGGTTGCCTGGCCGGGCGACGCCGTGGCGACGGTTGCCGAGGGCGTGGACCTGGCGGCTGCAAGCGCTGATGGCGCCGGCGCGACTGGCAAGGAGGCCTAATATGTCCGAACTCACGCCGCGCATGAAGGAGCTCGTCCAGCCCTACTTGGCCGGCATTGAGCCCTACGATCCCAACTTTACGCCCACGCGCATCAATCTATCGGCCAACGAGAACACCTATCCCGTGCCGGCCGGCGTGCGCGAGGCGGTCGACGCCGCCCTGGCCGCTACACCGCTCAACCGCTATCCCGATCCCATGTCCAACGATCTGCGCGACGAGCTTGCCGCTTGGCATGGTGTGACGCGCGAGAATGTCTGCGTGGGCAACGGCGGCGACGAGCTGCTCTATAACTACCTGTTGGCGTTTGGCGGCGCGGGACGGACCCTGCTCAACTGCCCGCCGTGCTTTAGCGAGTATGCGTTCTTTGCATCGCTCTGTCAGACCGAGGTGCGCGACGTGTGGCGCGACCCGGCGAGCTTTGAGCTCGACCAGGCAGCCGTGCTTGCCGCGGCGCCGGAGTGCAACCTGGCAATCGTGACCTCGCCCAATAACCCCACGGGCGACGTGGCACCGCTCGACTTTGTCGCGGCCCTGTGCGATGCGTGCCCCGGCATGGTCATGGTCGACGAGGCCTACGTTGAGTTTGCGGACGATTCGTTTGGCGCGGCTACCACGGCGCAGGGGCTTATCGCCGAGCATCCCAACCTGGTGATTCTGCATACGCTGTCCAAGGCGTTTGGCGCCGCCGGCACGCGTCTGGGCTATGTGATCGCGGCGCCCGAGGTCATCGATGCGTTTGCGGCGATTCGCCAGATCTACTCGGTTAACGTGCTGAGCCAGGCCGCCGCGCTTGCCTGCGTACGTGCTCGCGATGCGTACGCACCCGTGGTGGCACAGGTTGCATCCGAGCGGGAGCGCGAACTGTGTGCCCTGCACGCAATGGCTGCCGAGGGTCTGCCCGTGGAGGCGTGGCCGAGCGCGGCGAACTTTGTGCTCGTGCGCACGCCGCATGCCACGCACGTGCGCGAGCGTCTGCGCGACGAGTATTCGATTTTGGTGCGCGACTTTAGCTACGCGCCGGGGCTCGCGGACTGCCTACGCATTACCGTGGGTACCCCGCAGGAAAACGACGAGGTGCTGGCTGCGTTTGCCGCGCTGGTGAAGGAGGAGATGTAGATGGACCGCTATGCCGAGGTGACCCGCAAGACGGGCGAGACCGACATTGTCGTAAAGCTCGACCTGGACGGAAGCGGCGTGTGCGATATCTCGACCGGCGTGCCGTTTTTCGACCACATGCTCAACGCCTTTGGTCGCCATGGCCTGTTCGATTTGACGGTACATGCGGTAGGCGACGTTGAGGTCGACTCGCATCACACCGTCGAGGACACGGGCATTGTGTTGGGCGAGGCGTTTTGCCAAGCGCTGAGTGACAAGGTGGGCATTACGCGCTTTGCCGACGCGGCGATCGCCATGGACGAGACGCTCGTGATGGCCGCCGTGGACATTTCGGGTCGCGGCCAGGCCTACTGCGAGCTGCCCGTGCCGACCGAGCGCGTGGGCAGCTTCGATACCGAGCTGGCCGTTGAGTTCTTCTATGCCTTCGCACGCGATGCCAAGCTCACGCTGCACGTGCGCGAACTGGCGGGTGGCAACTCGCATCACATTATCGAGGCCGCCTTTAAGGCCGTGGGCCGCACGATGCGCCACGCCTGCGAGCTCGATCCCCGCGTGCAGGGCATCCCCAGCACCAAGGGATCGCTGTAACCTGCCAAAAAGGGA